>JAUMVS010000367.1 GCA_030530045.1 Phoenicibacter congonensis | reverse complement strand
CTGGGCGAGTTTGGAACACAAACTGCGTTATAAAAAAGACATTCCCGACGAAACTGCGGAGGCGATTGCCAAACAGCTGCAAGACTGCGCGGAGGTCGTCGCGCGGACGGACAAACAGATGTACGATATCCGCAAACAGATTGAGGCATCCGGCGTGAAGGCGGGTGTGGAATAAACCTACAAAAGCGCTGCTTTGAACCCTAAAAGGTATGGCGGCGCTTTTTTTATTGAGAAAACTTAACAAAGATAGGATTGAAAGCGTAAAACAACTGTGTTATAATTTGCATATCGTTTACGGATGCAGCTGCGGGAGGTAAGGATATGCGCGGGAAGATGCTGTTTGTTTCAATGATTCTGCTGATAATGTCGCTTTTTGTCGAAACGGCGTCGGCACAGGTCAACGTCACTACGCTTGCACAGCTGCAGGACGCTCTGGCGGGAAGCGATGAAACAATTACCGTGACCCAAACCATTGTAATCGATGAGGATTTAACGCTGGACGGCAGGGGAAAGACGGTCACACTCGAGCCGAATGCAAGCATACGGGTCATTAACTCGGCGACATTTGAGCACATCGCGATTGACGGCGGCGGGAAGCAGAGAAACGGCGTAGCGCTGGTCGTTGTCGGCGGTTCGTATAAAGGCAACAATTACGCGAATGTTACGCTGACGCTGGGGGACGGGGCGATCATACAAAATGCCCGGACGAGCGGAAATGGCGGCGGCGTGCTGGTGAATTCAAGCGGCACATTGGACATGCAGAGCGGAAGCGCTATTCAAAACTGTCATGCGGATGAAAATGGCGGCGCTGTCGAACTGTCCGAGGCCAAACTTCAGATGAATGGCGGCAGTATTTTGAATTGCACGGCTCAAAACGGCGGAGGCATATATATCGGCAGCGACTCGGTCGTTCAAATGGATGACGGAATTATTTCCGGATGCAAGGCGGATGAAAACGGCGGCGCTGTTTTTTCCTATGTTGACAGCGGCAGCAACGAGGTCAATCTGACAGGCGGAACGATTGAGAAAAACAGCGCGAAGATCGGCGGAGGCGTGTACATTGAATTTAGGCGGGTTGTTGTCGAACCGACGATTCCCCCCGAGCCGATGATTGTCCCGTTCAGGGCAGCAAAGCGCGCTGCTTCAGGGGCTGCATTCAACCGCAACGGCGGCGCGCTCTGCGGCAATACGGCGACGGAGGGCGGCGCGGATTTGGCGATTGTTTCCGGCAATCTTGTTTCGTTGGGCACGCCGGAAGGGCAGTATAACGGCAAAACCGTGAACGGCTGGTATTGGGATAAACCTCACTCGCGCTACAACGCGCAGACGAACAGCCAACCGTATGACGGCCTGGAGACGGAAACGTATATCTGATCGCGGCGTATACGCCCGTTTATGTCGATGTGACCTTTGTGGATGCGCTGAACGGCACGAGCCAGAGCGTCAGCGCCTAAGTGGGAGAGAAAATCGGCGCGAAACTCCCCGGCAATCTGAAAGCGGAGGGATATACCTTCGTTGGCTGGTATACCGCGCCGGAGGGCGGCGACGCGCTTAGCGCTGACAGCGTGATTATGCAGGCTGTCACCCTGTATGCGCGATGGACGAAGAACGCCACGCCGA
>JAUMVS010000366.1 GCA_030530045.1 Phoenicibacter congonensis | reverse complement strand
TGGCGACCAGATCGTTAAAGTTGCTGGACAGGTAGTCCAGGCGGGATTGCAGGGTGACGATGGTATCGTTGGTGGAATCGCTCAGCTTGTTCAGCGACAGCTCCAGCTTGCCCAGCTGCGGATCGTTTAGATCGTATTTGGAAATTTCCAGCACCTTGGGGCTCATGGCGTACAGCTCGGCCACGCTGGTGCTGACATACTGGGTAAAGCCGTATTCCATCAGTTTTTTGGTATCGCTCCAGCATTTGGCATAGCTGCCGCAATTGAAAACGACGGAGATAAAGGTAACGCCGTTCTTGGTGGCGGAGCCGACAAAACAGTAGCCTGCCTTGGAGGTATAGCCGGTTTTGATGCCGTTGGCGGCAGGGTAAACCGCGCTGTCGGAGCCAAACAGCTCGGCCATTTTGGAATCCAGACGGCGGGAGCCGTGCATGTTGGTGCGGGGCAGCGCATAGGTGGTGGTGGAAGCGATCTTTCGGAAGGTTTCATCCTGCATTGCTTCGCGGGCAATCAGCGCCATGTCGCGCGCCGTGGTATAGTGGTTATCGTCATGCAGGCCGCTGGGATTGACAAAATGCGTATTGGTGCAGCCAATGGAGGCTGCGTACTGATTCATCGTTTCAGCAAAAGCGTAGATGCTGCCGCTGATGGTTTCGGCGATTACGTTGGCGCCGTCGTTACCGGATTTTACCATGGTAGCGTACAGCAGGTTTTCCAGCGGAAGCTGCTCGCCCTCGGACAGCGGAATGACGGAGGCTTTTTCTTCCAATTGCAATGCAGTCGCGCTGGTGGTGACCACATCGTCCAGGTTGCCCATCAGCAGGGCCAAATAAGTGGTTAATATCTTGGTGGTGGAGGCGGGGTACATGCGCACGTCCGCGTTCTTTTCATAGACCACCATGCCGCTGTTGGCCTCAATCAGGATGGCTGCCGAAGCGCTCAGGTCGGTATCGTTGAGCTTTTCGGGATGGTTGCTGTCGTAGTCGGAGGAGGATGCCAGCGCTGCCGGGCACGCGCAAACGGCAAGCATCAGCACGGTAAGCAGCAAACAAACCAGGCGTTTGAACATCCGCAGGCTCCTCCTTCGAAGTAAATACCAATATAGTATACCATAACGGCGCAAAAAAGTACAGCCCTGCCGGGAAGGGGCAGGGCGTATCAGGCAATTTTTACAGAATGACGGGCTGGCAGCGATACAGTGCGCCAAAGGGCTGCCCCGCGCCCAGCGCCCAAAGATCCCACGCGCGCGCGTCCAGCAATTGCTCGGGCAGCTGATCCTGCGGCTTCAGCCGCGGCAGCAAGGAGAGGCTTTTTGCGCTGCGCAACAGCGATGAACATTCTCTCTTAAAGCCCAGCAGGCAGGCATATTGCGGCAAGGGAGACAATGCCTGGGCGTGCGTATCCAACAGCGCATGGGTGAGCAGGCGGTTGACGCGCGCGTAAGGGTAGCGTTTACTGCGGATGGATTGCACCATGCCCTCGCGCGTCAGCGCATCCGCTCCCAGCGGCAGACGGTTTTCAAGCCCCTCTGACAGACCGGGCAGGTGCGAAAAATCGTGCCCGCAGCGTAGCGTCCAGCGCAATAGCGCATCCAGCGCATCCGGGCGGTGCAGATGGTTCTC
>JAUMVS010000365.1 GCA_030530045.1 Phoenicibacter congonensis | reverse complement strand
CTCAGCCGGCGGTCACCATGACCGCCCAGCCGACGTGCGGAATCGAGGCGCACCTGCACTCCGAGGCGTGCTATAGCACCGAGCTGGTCTGCGCCCAGACCGACCCGGACCACGAGCATGTCGACACCTGCTATGCCCCGATCCTTTCGTGCGGGCTGCCCGAGCACGAGCACTCCGACGTCTGCTATGTGGGCGACCCCACGGCGACCGACGACGAGAATGCCCAGGAGGGCGCGGATTCCACGGAAGACGTCCAAGACGTGGAGACCCCCGAAGTTCCGGAGTCGCACGTGCCTGGGCCCGGGGATGGCGCGGCGGCTGCGGACGAAGGCACGGCCGCCGCAGGGGGCGCAGCTGGCGCAGACGGTACGGCAGACGAGAACACCGACGAGCCTGCGGGCGAGACCCAGGATGCCCCCGCCGCAGGCGGCCAGCCTGAAGCTGAGGTTGAGGGCCAGCCTGGCACTGTCGCGGCCGCAAGCGCCGGGCCCCAGGCCGTCTCGGCCCCTGCGGCCCTGAGCGACTCCTCCGTGCTTCCCAGCGACGTGGAGCCCATCACCGTCGAGGGCAGCTCCTCGTCCGACTACAAGATAAACGTCTCGCTCAAGTTCGTCCCGGTCAATCAGGACGGTACGGAGCGCACCGATGTCGCCGCCCCTCAGACCGTACGCGTGAAGCTGGATTACAACAGCAGCTGGGGCAGGCTGGTCACCGTACTGTGCGAGCGGGAAATAGCGGCTGCAATCGGCACCGAGCTGAGCGACTACCCTTATGTCAAGCCTTATTACAAGAAGACCGTGAGCGGCACGACCTACCTGATGTATGGCACGGCGGTCGGGAGCTGCCCCAAGAGCCTTACCACCCCCAACGCCTACTTCGTCGTGCGCTACGTGCCCGGCGAGGTGACGCTCGCGTTGGCCGATGCCAACGGAGCCGCCATCGACGGGGGCAGCGCGGCCTGCACGCGCGGCGCCCAGGTGACCATTCCCGCGGTCGAGGGCTACACGCGCGGCGCCCAGATCGGCGAGCGCTACTTTGCCGGCTGGCATGTTGAGGGCGTCGACGCCGTCTATCAGTCGGGCGACACCCTGACCCTCATGGCGAACACCACGCTCGTGCCCTACCTGAGTGACGAGGCGCCTGACATGTGCGCGGTGACCTTCAACTACCAGGGGCCCGACGGAACCGCCGCCCAGACGACCGTCAACGTGCTGGTCGGCGCCGCGCTGGGCAGTGCGGCCGGCCTGCCCGACCCTGCTTGCGAAGGCTACCGCTTTGACGGCTGGTTCGACGCACAGCAGGACGGCAACCAGGTAGACCTTGCCTCCACCGCGGCGCAGGGCGAGTCCCTTGTGCTGTATGCGCGCTACACCAAGCTCGCCAAGGTGAGCTTCACGGCCACCGACGACCAGCTGCCCTACATCAACATCCAGCAGTGGCCGGTCGTGTACTACATAGAGCCCGGCACGAGCCTGTCTTCCAACGGCTACGGCGCGCCGGCGGTCAGCGTGACCAACGCCGGCGTTGACGCGGGGTCAGGCAAGGCGTCGGTCTACTCGTGGGCGACCGCCGACGGCCTGGTCTGCAATGCCGATACCGTGTTTGATACCGACACCGAGCTGG
>JAUMVS010000364.1:342-1624 GCA_030530045.1 Phoenicibacter congonensis | reverse complement strand
CTTCTTCTGACCATCATGCCGTTCGAGAGCCGAATGACTTCCGGCACTCCGGAAAATGGCAGCAGGCCTGGAATTTCTGATCTGTGGAACCGCACGGAACAGAATGAAGCGCCGAAGAGAAGAGAGGACCGTGTGGGAACCTGGATGTATGAGAAGAATCTTCAGGTTGGTGCAGCGGTCCGGTCGGTGACGGATCAGCTGCTTCCTGCGGCGATCAACAGCCGCGCGGACGCAGCCTCCCGCAGAAGTCTTGAGGGCCTGAGCTAAGGGAATGGAGGCCGGGCGTTTTCACCTGAAATCAGGAAGATTGAATGGAAACCAGATGCCGTGGAAGAGATGCGGCAGGAAAGGATAACATGAGAAAGAAAAAGAATGCATTTATGACCTTTATTTTCTCCTTTATTCCCGGCTGTGCCGAGATGTACTGGGGATTTATGAAGAACGGTGTAAGTCTTCTTGCGTTGTTTGCGATCACCGCCTTTGTTTCGAGCATTTTCGGGAGCGGGGCTTTTATGATTTTCGCGTTGGTGATCTATGTTTACGCCTTTTTCCATGCAAGGAATATGGCACACATGTCGGATGAGGAGTTCGCTGAGGCGGAGGATGAATATCTGATTACGGAAGAGAGCCTCAAGAAGCTTGGCTTTAGCGGGCAGAAATACCACCGCATACTGGCTGCGGCGCTGATTGTCTGCGGCTTCTGGATTATTCTGGATTCCGGAACGGAATATCTGGGACAGATTTTACCCGGTATCCGGAACTCCCTCTGGGGAATTCATGATGTGATTCCGCGCGTGTTTGCGTCTGTGATTCTGATCTGGATCGGTGTTCGCATGATTCGGGGAAAGAAGGAGCAGGATGCAGAAGAATGATCGTTATATCCATCGGGTAGGAAGCATCACCTGCGGCGTGGTTCTCGTCGCCGCAGGCGTTCTCTATCTGCTTGCCGTCCTCTGGAAAATGATTCCGCTGTCATTTGTCTTCCACCTCTGGCCGGCGATTTTCATCCTTCTCGGGATCGAGATCCTTCTCTCCTGTGTTCTCTCCGGAGACCGGATCCAATACGATAAGGCGGCAATGGCGGTTATGGTGCTGATGGTCCTGTTTGCCATGTTTCTTGCAGGAGTGGATGGCATCTCAAACGGAATCTGGCATCTGTCGGTATAGCGGGCAGGGAGTGCTTACAGAATGAAATATAAGGTGCGCGTGACTTCGTAGTAATCCGCGGAATCAAATGCAATCCGCTTGCTTCCAACGCGGGTGACTCCGGGATAATAGGAGC
>JAUMVS010000364.1:0-332 GCA_030530045.1 Phoenicibacter congonensis | reverse complement strand
TTTCCATATCCTTGAATTCGATTTCCACATGGAAATGCTCCGGCAGTGTCATCAGGCAGGTCTTGGGATCCTTGGAAATGGCCTCCTTCATGCCGTCATGAATCAGGCGGATGGCGGTTTTGGGGTGAATGGAAATGGTAGAGGTGCCCCATCCCTCGAAGACCGGAACGGTGGTGATTTCCGGGATCAGCTCCTTCGCCTCTTCGCAGAGAGCCTTGTCTCCGCTGACGAAAATCGTGGGGATTCCGTAATAAGCGGCGAACATGGAGTTCAGCATGAACTCGCTGGCATATTTGCCGTTGACTTCAATGTACTGGTTGCGCAGATTCATC
>JAUMVS010000363.1 GCA_030530045.1 Phoenicibacter congonensis | reverse complement strand
GAATTATTCAGACAGCTTACAGGTGAAAATAAAGTATCAATTACAAATCCGGGAATTGAGATGAACATCCGCCTTGAAATCCCGGATGAGATGTTAAATAAACAGCCTTATACTATCCGTAATTATAAGGTTATCAGATTACATACAGATCCAACAACCAATGTTGACGCAGTAGATACATTAGATGCATCATTTAATGCCAACAGCAATGAAATTACTTTTGAAACAGACAGATTTTCTGTTTATGCATTGACTTATAAAGATACCTACTACTCACCAAGCTACCCTGTAACCGGCATCAAGGTATCGCCGGAGAGCATCACGCTTACAAAGAAAGACGAAACCGCACAGCTCACCGCAGAAGTAACCCCGTCCTATGCAGACAACAAAAAAGTCACCTGGAAGTCCAGTGATGAGAAAGTTGCGATAGTGGATGAGAATGGCAAAGTGACCGCAGTCGGAAACGGAACTGCAACGATTACTGCAACATCCGTAAGCGGCAGTTACACCGCAACGGTATCCGTCACAGTAAAGATTCCGGTGGAGATTGAGAAGCTTACGATCGAAGCAGAGAAGGAAACACTGACTCAGACCGGCGAGACAACAGAGCTGAAAGTAAAGATCGAACCGGAGAATGCAGATGAACAGAAACTGATCTGGAAATCTGACAATGAGATGGTGGCAGCCGTAGATGAGAATGGCAAGGTAACCGCAGTCGGAAACGGAACCGCAACGATCACAGTAACTACAGAAGATGGAAAAGTAACAGCTTCCGTCACGATCACAGTGAAAGTTCCGGAAAAACCTGTGATCAATAAAACAACAGGCTTTGGCAGGTTAAGAGCCCGCTCTGCAAAACAGACAGAAACTTCTGTGACCTTGCAGTGGAACAGACTCAATGATGTAGATGGATATCTGATCTATGGAAACCGCTGTAATGGAAATGGCAAAACTTATAAATATAAAAAGCTTGCCACCATCACCAACGGAAAAACCCAGACATGGGTACAGAAAGGACTGAAGAAAGGTACTTTCTACAAATATATCGTAAAGGCATACAAGCTGGTCGACGGCAAGAAGGTAGTCACAGACATTTCCATTTCTGTGCATACAGTGACCCGGGGCGGCGCGTATGGAATTGCAAAATCTGTTTCTGTAACAAAGATCGGAAACAAAAAGAACACCTTGGGAGTAACCCTGAAAAAAGGTCAGAAATCCCAGATCACAGCAAAAGAAGTGAAAAAAGACAACAAGATTAAACATCACAGAAATCTTTGCTATGAGAGCAGTAATACGAAAGTAGCAACTGTCACATCCAAAGGACTCATCCAGGCAAAAGGCAAAGGAACCTGTAAGATATGGGTATACGCACAGAATGGCGTATATAAGGAACTGACCATTACTGTGAAATGATTCCTCAGAGATATAAATGAATATTAAAATCAGACTATGCGCACTGGCTTTCTGGCTGGTGCGCATAGTTTGATTTATTCGGATACAAACCGACTATGTTATTTTACAATTTTTACAGATGAGATGTTTGTAAAAATAAGCTTGCCATATAAGGTCAGATACTGTATAGTGTGAAGAATAAACAGCAGTCTAAAATTCTTATCAATGATTTT
>JAUMVS010000049.1 GCA_030530045.1 Phoenicibacter congonensis | reverse complement strand
CCCCCGACGGTCTGATTCGTAGTCAGCCCCTCTATCCAGCTGAGGTACGGGCGCAAAAAAAATGGCGGAGGAGGTAGGATTCGAACCCACGGTACGTTGCCGCACAACAGTTTTCAAGACTGCCGCCTTCAACCGCTCGGCCACTCCTCCGTTGCGACTTAATAGCATATCACAATGTTTAGTGTCGTTGACATGACTTTTTTTCTTTGTTATAAATAGTTCGTTACGAAAAGACACTTTTGACGTTATTGGAAGAGCAGGCCCGACGCCCGCTTTTTTTATTTTTAATGGAGCGAATGTTTTGCTGACAAATTTTGAAAAGATGATTTTTGATCAGCTCGAGGGTGAGGCGACAAAAAACGGTTTTGAAATCGTTAATGTTTCTGTAGTCGGCTCAAAGAAAGCTCCAATACTGAAGGTGTTTATTGACACTGAAGGCGGCGTTTCGTTTGAAGAGCTCGCAAAAGCCCAGGAGTTCATCTCGCCAATTATTGAAGAGATTGACCCTTTCGATGCGCCTTACACGTTGGAAGTCTCTTCGCCAGGCATCGACCGTCCGCTGGTTCTTCTGCGTCATTTTGAGCAGTTCATCGGCAGCCAGGCGCATGTTCGCGTGCAAATGCCTGTTGAGGAAAGAAGAAATTTCAATGGCATCATTGCTGCAGTTGAAGGCAACATTGTGACCATTGAGGACGAAGAAGGCCAGCATAGCCTTAACTTCGACAACATTAAACGAGCAAATTTAATCGGACAAATTTAGGTTTTTCCGAGCTTTAGAAAGGAACGAGTAATATGGCAGACAACGTTAATTTGATTGATGCGCTGCAGGCTTTGGCCCACGAGCGCAAAATCGATGAGTTCTTCATTATTGAAAAACTTGAGGAGTCACTGGCAAAAAGCTACGAGAAAATTCTTGGCCTTGTAAACGATTGCCGCGTAACAATCGACCGCAAGTCGGGAAAGATTTATGTATACGAGCTCGTTCCAGTTGGTGATTACAACGAGGAAACCGACGAGTGGGACGACTACGAGGAAGTCGACATCACACCAAGTGACGTTAGCCGCACAGCTGCACAGAATGCAAAGAGCGTTATCGCTGGCATCGTTCGTGACGCTACTCGCCAGTCAATCTACGAGGAGTTTTCTGAGCGTGTCGGTGACCTCATCACAGGCACTGTCCTTCAAGGAACAAAAGACTTCACGATCATCAAGATTCGTGACGGCGTTGAAGCGGAACTTCCGCATTTTGACCTTCGCAAGAAAGAAAACGAGGGTGAGCTCAACGAGCGCCCCGACAACGAGCGCTACCATCACAACCAGCGCCTGAAGCTCTACATTCTTAAAGTCAGAAACCCAAATAGCGACGACAACCACGTAAAAGGCGAGCAGTCAAGACCAACAATCGTTGTTTCAAGAACGCATCCTGATCTTCTTCGTCGTCTGTTTGAGATGGAAGTTCCAGAGGTTTATGATGGAATTGTTGAGATTAAATCAATCGCTCGTGAGGCTGGCGACCGCTCAAAGATTGCCGTAGCTTCCCGCGAGCCAAATCTTGATCCAGTTGGTGCTTGCGTTGGCCCTAAAGGCTCCCGCGTGCGCATGGTTGTTGAAGAGCTCAAAAACGAGCGCGTCGACATCATTGCCTATGATGAGCGCCCTGAGGTCTACATCGCAAACGCACTGTCACCTGCAAAAATTCAGTCGGTGACTGTAAATCGCGAAACTCATTTCGCAACAATTGTTGTTAGTGACGACCAGCTTTCTTTGGCTATCGGCAAGGATGGACAAAATGCTCGCCTTGCTGCTAAGCTCACTGGCTGGCACATCGACATTAAGTCGGCAAGTTTCGCAGGTGAACCACTTGCCGAGGAAGAAACTCTTCTCGAGGACGAAGTGGTCGATGAGACTTGTGCGTTTGTTAGCGAAGACGGAATTCGTTGTAGAAACCATGCTCGCCCAGGTTCTAAATATTGCGGAGTTCACGCACATTTAGAGGACTAAGCGACTGTTTGCAAGATAAATTTTTATAGGTAGAAAGCGAGGTGGCAAATGAGTGCAATGCGAGTTAAACAATTAGCAAATGAGATGAACATGGATCCAAAAGATCTCGTGAAAAAGCTCAATGAGATTGGCATTGCTGTTAAAACTCACGCCAGCCCAATGTCAGAAGACGATGTGAAGCTTGCTAGACAAAAGCTTGCAAAGGAAGTCGTTGAAGCGGGTGGAAAGGTTGACGCAGCTACCAAGAAAAAGGTAGAGGCTGAACTCAAAAAAACTAAAGAAAAAGAGCAGGAAGAGCTCGAAGAGCGTAAGCGTGCTCGCGAGGCAGAACTCAAAGAGCGCGAGGCTCACAGACGCAAGACAGGTGCTAAAAAGCCAGAGACAAGCGCAGCTTCTGAGTCTAAGTCAAAAAAGGACGTAGCGGTTTCTGCTGCCGACATCAAAGAGGCAGTTAAAAAGATTGCTACCGAGACTAAAGACTCAGGCCTTTCGAAGCTCGAAAAGCAGATTCTCGAGGAAAAAGACAGAGCAAAGCGCGAAGCTGCCGCAAAGAAGCTCCTGGCTCAGGTGAAGAAGAACAAGGCAGAGGCCGACAAAAAAGCTCGCGTTGAGCAAAATCTTCGTCACAAGAATGCGCCTAAAGTTGATGCAAATAAGCCTGCGCAGGCTAAGCCTAAGAAAAAGCTCACAACTCCTCAATCAAGTGACCGTTTTAAGTCGCTTCTCGAGCAGGTTGAGTCAGAGAAAAAGCGCATGAGCAAAGCTGCTGCGGCTGCTGCAACTACAAAGAAAAATGCGCAGGTTGTTCCTGAGCTTGAGAATGCTGAGAGCGGCGAAGATCGCTACAAGCAAATGGCTGTTGAGGTTGAGAAACTCCAGCGTGACAAGGTTCTCGCTGAGGCTCGCGCGGCAGTTCAAGCTGCAGCTTCAAAAGCTGGTGAGGGTCGCCGTAAAAAGAGAAAAGAAAAGCGCGAGGAAGAAGCTCGCGAGCGTGCTGAAGCAGAAGCAATCGCAAAGGGTCTTGATCCATCACTCGTTCTTGATGAGTCGGTAGTCGAGATTCCAGAAGGCGCTTCGGTCGGCAAAGTTTCTGAGCTTTTGGGTGTCCCATCAGGCGACATTGTAAAGCGCCTCTTCCTTCTTGGTTCACCTTTGACTCTCACGCAGATGATGAGCAACGATTTGATTGAGCTCATCGCGGATGACCTTGATCGCAAGGTGAGAATTGTTTCTCCTGACGAGGAATATGCAGTTGTAATCAACGACACCGAGGACGACCTCAAACCACGTCCACCTGTTGTTACTGTTATGGGTCACGTTGACCACGGCAAGACATCGCTCTTGGACGCAATTCGTCACACTGGCGTTGTGTCTTCTGAGGCTGGCGGAATTACCCAGCACATCGGTGCTTCTGTTGTAACAATTAACGACCGTCAAATCACATTCATCGACACCCCTGGTCACGAAGCATTTACTGCCATGCGTGCCCGCGGTGCTCAAGTTACCGATGTAATCGTTTTGGTTGTAGCTGCTGACGACGGCGTTATGCCACAAACCATTGAGGCTATCAACCATGCAAAAGCTGCAAACGTGCCAATCGTTGTTGCAGTCAACAAAGTTGATAAAGACGGCGCGAACCCAGAGCGTGTTCGCACTGAGCTCACAGAATACGGCGTCATTCCGGAGGAATGGGGCGGCTCGAATATGTTTGTTGACGTGTCAGCTAAGAAGAAGCTGCACATTGATGACTTGCTAGAAACAATCCTTCTGCAAGCTGACGTTTTGGAACTCAAGGCTAACCCTGATGCGCTTGCATCGGGCTTCGTAATCGAGTCGAACCTCGATAAAGGTCGCGGCCCAGTTGCAACTGTACTCGTTCAGCGCGGAACACTTCACCCTGGCGACACAGTTGTAGCGGGTAGTTCCTATGGCCGTGTTCGTGCTTTGATTAACCCTAAAGGCGAGCATGTAAAACAGGCAGTGCCAGCCGACCCTGTCGAGATTTTAGGTCTTGGCTCTGTTCCTGTTGCAGGCGACGAATTCCGCGTCTTTGCTGATGAGCGCGACGCTCGTCATTTGGCAGAAGAGCGCGCACTTCGTGAGCGCCTTGCTGAGCAGCAAAAGGGCCACATGACTCTTGATGAACTCTTCGGAAAGATTGAAGAGGGCAAGACAGTTGACTTGAACCTCATCTTGAAAGCCGACGTACAAGGCTCAATTGAGGCTCTTGTCGATGCGTTCTCAAAGATGGATCAAAGCGAAGTTCGCATCAATGTTGTGCATAGTGCTGTCGGTGGAATTACCGAGACCGACGTCACACTTGCTGCTGCATCTGACGCTGTTATCATCGGCTTTAATGTTCGTCCAACTGGCAAATCTCGTCAGAATGCCGAGCGTGAGAAGGTAGACATCCGTCTCTACAACGTTATCTATAAAGCAATTGAGGACATCAATGCGGCTCGTGTTGGCATGCTCTCACCTGACATCGTAGAGAAAGACACCGGCATTGCTGAGGTCCGCGAGACATTTAAGGTTCCAAAGGCTGGAACAATTGCAGGTTGCTACGTTCTTGAAGGCGAAATCAGCCGCGACGACAAAGTTCGTGTAGTTCGCGACGGCACCGTTGTGTTCGAGGGTGAGATTGGCTCACTTCGTCACCTCAAAGACGACGTGAAGACAATCAGAAGCGGCTTTGAATGCGGCATTGGTGTCTCTGGCTTCCAAGACGTCAAGATTGGTGACACAATTGAGGCCTACACGCTCGAAACTGTTGAGAGAACCGAGTAGGCTTTTAAGTCTGAAATTTATTACGGAAGTAGGTTTTCATCATGAAGAAAACTAACCGAAAAGTAGATGAACAAGCAAAGGTAGAAATCTCGAACATTTTGATGTTTGAGGTTTCTGACCCTCGCTTGCAATTTGTAACAATTACTGGCTGCAAGGTTTCTTTTGATCGTGCCTATGCAGAAGTGTTCTACACAACAACTCCTGACAATTATGCCGATGCAGAAATCGCTCTTGGCAAAGCTAAGGGTCACATCAGAAGCGTAATGGCTAGAAATCTTGATTGGAAAAAAGCTCCTGAGCTGCGTTTTCGTTTGGATGAGACCATTGATAATGCTGTTCGCATCGAAAACCAAATCGAGAGCGAGCGCGAGCGTTTCGGCTACGACTCAGAAGAGTCGGAAGAAGGCGAGCTCTAATGGGAGTTACTCCTCAAACTAACACCACCTTGCAGGAGTTCGCAGAAGAGCTGATAAAATGCGATTATTTGCAAATTTGCGGCCATACATCTCCTGATGGTGACTGCATTGGTTCTCAGCTTGCAATGAAGCTGGCACTCGAGTCGCTGGGCAAGCGAGTTGATGTTTTGTTGGCACTCAAGGAGCCTGCTCCAAAAACTTTTGAATTCTTGAGCGGCTTCGATGCTCTAACCTATTCAGGTCACATCAAAGAAACCGCCGATGGCTTCTTGATGATTGACGTGCCAAATGAAAAACGCATGGGCTACGCTGCTTCTAAAAAGCTCGAAGCCACGCCGAAAACATTTACGCTTGATCATCATGCCGAGCCGAAACGTGCAACTCAGTTGACCTACACCGACACTTCTGCTGCATCGACAACGGTTCTCGTTTGGGAACTGCTCGATTATCTTGGCGTCGAAAAAACAAAAGATATCGCAATGTGCTGCTTTACTGGATTAGCCACTGACACTGGCAACTTCCAATATCAAAACGCCGACCTGCGTGCTCTTAAAGCAGCGGCAGAAATGGTAGAAGCAGGTGCAGTGCCTTCCGTCGTTTCTGAAAACGTCTACATGCGCAAATCGCTTGAATCCTATGTTTTGCAGAACAAAGTAGTCGACAACATGGAGATTTTTGCTGACGGAGCTGGTGCAATTAGCTCAATTTCTTTGGAAGAATTCGCAGCTACGGGTGCCGATAAATCAGATTTCGACTCAATGATTAATGTTCTTCGTTCGCTCGATGGCACAAAGATTGTCGCAATGGCTCGCGAGGAAAAAACGTTTGTGAAGCTTTCGTTCCGCGCACTTGGCGACTATGACATGCGCGTTGTTGCTGGCAAGTTTGGTGGCGGTGGGCACCGTGGTGCTGCAGGCGCAGTCATCGAAAAGCCGATGGCAGAAGTTCTAGAGCTTGTAAAAGAAGCTATTACCGAAGAGCTCAAAAAGGAAGCCTAGGTGGCAAAAAACAAGCGTGGTGCCAGCGGAATTTCCTGCTTGATTGGCGTAAACAAACCTAAAAATTACACTTCTCATGATGTTGTAAACCGATGCAGGCGTGCATTTGGTGAGCGTCGTGTTGGGCATGGCGGCACTCTAGACCCTTTTGCAACTGGCGTTCTGCCTGTGATGGTTGGTCCTGCCACGCGCTTAGCTCAATACTTCGAGACTTGCAAAAAAGAATATGTTGCAGAAATTTGCTTTGGAATGGCTACCTCAACTGATGACCTGACGGGGGAAGTTGTTGAGTCGTGCGATGTTCCTGAAAAGCTTGGTGATGAAAATTACGCCCGCGAAGTGCTTGCGTCATTTATTGGTGAGCAAAAGCAGCTTCCTCCGCAATATAGTGCCATCAAAGTGAATGGCGTTCGAGCCTACTCGCTAGCTCGCAAGGGCAAAGACGTCGAACTTGCAGCGCGTGACATTGTTGTCTATGAGGCAGAACTTCTCGCAATCAAACCTTGCGAAATCCAAGGAAACCAGATCGCTGGTGTTTCTGAATTTGCTTTGGAAGGTGCTTCTAACCCTACAGAGAGTGATAGCTTCATGCCAGGCGACAAATCTAGTATTGAAACCATTCCTTCCGCAAATTCTGGCGAAGACTCGGCGGCGCTTAATGCTTGTCAAAACCTTGCATGGGAAGTGCGATTCGTAGTTGGTTCTGGAACATACATTCGCTCTCTAGCTCGCGACATTGGTGAGGGCGTTCAATGTTGTGCGCATCTAAGCTCACTCAAGCGCACATTTGTCGGCGGAATCACTCTTGATTCTTCAACAAACATGGAAGAGCTCGAAGCAGAAATCGAGCGCAAGCAATCGTATGCTGACGAGCAAGGTCAGGAGCCATCGTGTGCACCCAATGCGCTACTTTTGCCTGCGTGTGCAAAGGTTTTAGACCCCTGCAAAGTTTTACCTTACAAAACCTACCTTGCAACTGAAGATGATATGAGGCTAATCGCCAACGGTGGCGCGATTCCGTGTGATGAAACTCGCGTTTTTGAATGCATCGATGGCGACCTCGCACCAACAAATGAGCGGTTGACCCACGGGGAGTTGTTGTTTATAGTACAGCCCGAAAAAGTTTTGGGAATTTATTCTTGGTCGGAAGAAGCGCAGCTTTTGAAGGCCTACACAATTTTTAGCACAGGAGTAACAAGATGCCTTGTTCAATAGTTAATGCTCACTGCCCGTTTGACTACGCGCTTTTTGGCGGAGCTGTGGTCGCGATGGGTGTGTTCGACGGAGTTCACGTTGGCCACCGCTATTTAATTGAGCAGGCCAAAGCCGACGCTGAAGAGAACAATTGTCGCTGCGTAATCGTTACTTTTTCAGTCGACCCCGATGAGCTTTTTTGCCCTGAAAAACTTCATAAACTGCAATCGAACGCTCACAGACTCAATGCTTTGACTGAGCTTGATGTCGATTCGGTTGCGGTTCTTCCGTTTGATGAGGAGTTTGCTTCACAAAACCCAATGCAATTTTTGCAACGCATTTTCAGGAAGTTTCCGCCTCTTGCAATTCATGTTGGCAAGGACTTTCATTTTGGCGCCAATGCGGAAGGCGATGTGGAGGTTTTGAAGGAATGGTCGGCTTTGAGCGGCACGCGCATTGTGGCGCATGACTTGCTCGAGGTGAACGGCGAGCCAGTGACTGCAACTAGAATCAGGCACTTGCTCGAAGAAGGCAACAACGCCCAGGCAAATGAGCTGTTGGGTGTTACAATAGTTTAGTTAATTTAACCACTTAAAGGAGGAAAACGTGAGCTTGACTATCGCATGGCTCGCACCAATTTGTGCCGCAGTTGGCATTATTGTTGCAGCCTATCTCGGCACATGGGTTCTTAAACAAGATCCAGGTTCCGAGAAGATGAACAGCATCTCTGTGAAAATTCAGCAGGGTGCACAAGCATTCTTGATGAGTGAGTACAAAATTCTCATCATCTTCGTCGTTGTAGTTGCAGTTGTTATGGCAATTTTCCTTAACATCTGGACCGCAATCGCATTTGTAACTGGTGGCATTTTGAGTGCTGCAGCTGGCTATGTTGGCATGTATGTTGCAACTCGCGCAAACACCAGAACTGCGCATGCTGCTGAGGCTTCAGTCGCAAAAGCATTGACAGTGAGCTTCCGTTCAGGTCTCACAATGGGTCTTTGCGTTGCATCTTTTGCTCTCATGGGTCTTTCACTCTGGCTCATTCTGCTTGTATTCAATGTTGACATTGTTGACATGGCTCTCATGAAAGAGCACGTTGGCATGGTTGAAGGCTTCGCAACTGGCGCTTCGGGCGTTGCACTGTTTGCTCGTGTTGGCGGCGGCATTTACACAAAGGCTGCTGACGTTGGTGCTGACCTTGTTGGTAAGGTCGAGGCTGGAATTCCTGAGGACGACCCAAGAAACCCTGCAACAATTGCTGACAACGTTGGTGACAACGTCGGTGACGTAGCAGGCATGGGCGCTGACCTCTTCGAGTCATACACTGGCTCAATTCTTGCTCCAACGATTCTTGCTGTTACACTTGGTGCTCTTGGAAGCTACTTCGTGGGTGTTGACCTCATTTGGGCAATCGTAACCCCTGTAACAATCGCTGCATTCGGCATCCTGACTTCTGTCATCGGCCTTTTTGCAGTTCGCACTAAGGAAGGCGCTGACCTTCACAAAGCTCTCAACGCTGGCACCTATCTCGCTGCAGGCATTGAGATTTGCATCATTTTTGCTCTGTTCTTCGTATGGAACACTCAAGCAGAAGCTGCTCAGCCAATCTGGCTCTTCGGCTCTGTAATCTGCGGCCTTGTTGCTGGCCTCGCAATTGGCAAAATCACTGAGTACTTCTGCTCAGACACCTACTCACCTGTTCACAAGATTGCAGAGAGCGCTGAGACTGGCGCTGCAACCGTCATTATTGAGGGACTTGCAACAGGCATGAAATCAACAATTGCTCCAATCATTTTGGTTGCTGCTGCAATCGTTGGTGCATACACATTCGGAAACCTTGCTTTCCCTAACGCTTCTGGCGAAATCGCTGTTGGCCTTTACGGCGTAGGTCTTGCTGCTACAGGCATGCTTTCAAACACTGCTATTACTGTTGGTGTTGACGCCTATGGCCCTGTTGCTGACAACGCTGGCGGCATCGCTGAGATGAGCGGACTTCCTGAGGAGATTCGCGACCGCACCGACTCACTCGACGCAGTTGGCAACACTACTGCTGCTATTGCAAAAGGCTTCGCAATTTCCTCTGCAGGCCTCGCAGCAATTTCATTGTTCGTATCATTCCAGGCTACAATGCACGCTGCACTTCCTGGATTTAGCCTGTCACTCACTAACCCAATCATCGTTGCAGGCATCTTCATCGGCGCTATGATGCCATTCATGTTTGCAGCTCTCACAATGGGTGCTGTATCTCGTGCGGCTCACGCAATGGTTGAAGAAGTTCGCCGTCAGTTCCGTGAGATCAAAGGCATCATGGAATATGAAGCTGAGCCTGAGTACGACAAGTGCGTTGCAATTTCAACAACATCAGCTCTCCACGAGATGGTTATCCCTGGCTCTCTTGCAGTAGCTGTGCCAATCGCAATTGGTTGCTTCAACCCTGAGATGCTCGGTGGCTTCCTCGCAGGCGCTGTTGCAACAGGCATGCTGCTCGCAATCTTCATGAGCAACGCTGGTGGCGCTTGGGACAACGCAAAGAAATACATCGAGGGCGGCGTCCACGGTGGCAAGGGCTCTGAGGCTCACAAAGCTGCAGTTGTTGGCGACACTGTTGGCGACCCATTCAAAGACACTT
>JAUMVS010000362.1 GCA_030530045.1 Phoenicibacter congonensis | reverse complement strand
GTTTGTAGTTGAATTAGAATGATTATTGCAAACATCTTGTTTTGAAATAACCATGAGAACGGTTGTCAATCCATGTGTTTTCCCCCATGTGATGCACGCAGACAGAGGGTCTGCTGCAAATAAAAAAAGGAGATACCAAAGATGAAAAAGATCACCGCTCTACTGCTTGCGCTGCTGATGGCGCTGTCCCTGAGCAGCTTTGCCTGCGCCGAAGAACAGCCCACCCTGGTACGTTTCTGGCACAATCGCTCCTCGGGCGCTAACCTGGAAGCCTGCGAAAAGGCTGTTGACGAATTCAACAACACCATCGGCAAGGAAAAGAACATCTTTGTAGAAGCCACCTATCAGGGCGGCTATCCCGACCTGTATGCCAAGTGCCAGTTGGCCAGCCAGACCGAAGAAACGCCCACCGTGGCCGTGATTGGCAACACCTATGTGGTAAACCTGATGCAGGACGACCTGCTGGTGGATATGGCTCCCTATGCCGCCGCCACCGGTTTTGACGTGAACAACCTGCTGGATTGCTTCCAGCAGATCGAAGGCAACACGGATGGGCATCTCTACTCCCTGCCCTATGTGCGCTCCACGCCCGTTCTGTACTATAACAAGACGATCGCGGATGAACTGAACCTGACCGCTCCCAACACGATGGAAGACCTGGAAAACTTTGCCCGCGCGCTGACGCTGCGCGACCCCGCCACGGGCGAAATCACCCGCTACGGCTTTGAAGTGCTGGGCGATTTCGGCTTTGTTAACGCGGCGTGGCTGTGGGAGCTGGGCGAACCCATGCTGTCCACCGAGGGCACCTCTCCCGCGCTGGATGGCACCTCCATGCTGAACATGCTGACCCTGTGGCGCAAGTGGGTGGACGAGGGCATCTGCCGTCCCAAGGACAGCGCGAACGCGTCTTCCACCGCCTCCGCCATGCTGGTGCAGGGCAAGCTGTGCAGCTACATGGCCTCCTCCGGCTCGATGAAGAACCTGCTCAAGAGCATGGAAGAAGCCGGATACGAGCTGGGCGTCGTCTATCAGCCCTCCTTTGATCCTTCCAAGCGCACCTGCGAAGTGGGCGGCGGTCAGCTGACCCTGATGGCTCCCGGCAACGACGAAAAGACCCTGGCCGCCGGCTGGGAGTTTCTGCAGTTCCTGATGAGCGACAAACAGGTATTTAACAACTCCATGGCGACCGGCTACCTGCCTATTACCAAGTCTGTGGCCAACTACGACAAGATGCAGGCCTTCTGGGCAGAAAACCCCACCTACAAGGTTCCCTTTGATCAGATGATGAACTATGGCGTGTGCCAGGAATATCCGTCCTTCCCCGATCTGCAGGAGTTCATTGCGAACATCGAGGCCGCGTGCTCTTACCTGATTCAGGAGCAGAGCATCACCCCAGAACAGGCGGTTCAGCAGATGAAGGACAGCAACGCGCATCTATTCTGATAAACCATTTATGCAGAACACGCCGGGCGGGGAAGCATCCCCGCCCGGTATACTTCGGCCATTGCAGTCTGTCCCTGCACACGGCCAATGACAATAATTTTGTCCCGATATCTGCATTGACAAACGAAATAACTGTGCTACAGTAGACAGGACAGCATCGGCGCGCTTGCGTCGAAATTTGATGGAGG
>JAUMVS010000361.1 GCA_030530045.1 Phoenicibacter congonensis | reverse complement strand
TCGCCTCGCTGCTGCGGCGAAACGAGGGAGAGCTGGCGCTGCAGCTGGCGCTGTGCGCCGCCGCCTGCGCGGCAGCTCTGCTCATCGCGACAGGCGAACCGCTGGCTGCGCTGCTTCGCACGCTCGCGGACAAAACGGGCCTTTCGGGCGCGGTGTTCACGCCGCTTTGGAAGGTGCTCGCCATTGCGCTGACGGTGCGCGTGGGCGGCGCCTTCTGCCGCGACGCCGCGCAGGGCGCGCTTGCCTCCGTGCTCGAGACCGCCGGTGCGGTCTGTGCGCTGACCGCAGCCGCTCCGCTGCTGCTCGCCATGGTGGAGCTGGTGGAGGGCTGGCTGTGAGAAGGACGGTATTTCTTCTGCTCACGCTCGCGCTCCTGACCGTTCCGGTCTGCGCCGTGCAGCTTCCGGGCGAGCTTCTCGACGCGCTGCCGGATGAAGCGGCGGCGCTGGCAGAGGGTGAAGGCATCACGGAGGAGGGCGTACAGCTCCTCGTGCAGAGCTTCTTCGACGCGCTGCGCGCGTCGCTGGACCGCTCGCTGCGCGGGGCGGTGCTGCTCGCGCTGACCGTCCTGCTCACGGGAGCCGCGGACGGCTTTGCGTCCTCGCTCGGCGAGAACGCCTCCCGCTTTGTGCCGCTCGTCGGCGTGCTGTGTGTGACGACGCTCTCGGCGGGCGACCTTTCCTCGCTTATCGGACTGGGAACGGCGACCATGCAGGATCTCGCCGACCTCACCAAGCTCCTGCTGCCGACGATGGCGGCGGCGCTCGCGGGCTGCGGCGGCGTGTTCACGGCGAGCGCCTGGCAGGTCGGCACGCTCTTTGCCGCCGACGCGCTCACAACGCTCATCCACGAGCTGCTGCTCCCGCTGGTCTACTGCCACATCGCTCTTGCCTCGGCGGGCGCGGCGCTGCCGGAGAGCGGTCTGGACAAGCTCGCGGACGGACTCAAAAAGCTCATCTCCTGGCTGCTGTGCGGCGCGGTGACGGCCTTCACGCTCTATCTGTCGGTCAGCGGCGTGCTCACCGGAAGCGCGGACCGCGCGGCGGTCAAGGCGGCGCAGACGGCGGTCTCCGGCGCGGTGCCGGTGGTCGGGAGCATTCTCGCGGAGTCCGCCGAGATGGTGCTCAGCGCGGCCCATTCGCTGCGCGCGGCCATCGGGGCGGCCGGCGTGCTGGGCGTGCTGCTCGCCTGCCTCGCGCCGCTCGTGCGGCTGAGCGTGCAGTTTTTGCTCTACCGCGCGGCGGCCTTCGTCTCGGCGGTCAGCGGCGTCAAGCCGCTTGAGCGGCTGCTCGAACAGCTCGGCGACGCCTTCGCCCTCGTCCTCGGCATGACGGCGGCCTGCGCGGCGCTGCTGCTCGCGGCGCTGCTCGTATCCATTTCCATGGTGGTGATGTGATGGCATTTTTACGACAATGGCTCCTCGGCGTGGTGAGCTGCGCCTTTCTCGTGAGCCTTCTCGATCAGCTCACGCCCGAGGGAAGCGTGCGGAAGCTCGCGCGCTTTTCCGGCGGACTGGTGCTCATTCTCTGTATGCTGCGCCCGCTCGGGACGGCGGAGCCGTGGGAGCTGGCGCTCGACCTCGACAGTCTCTCCGCCGACCGCGCGGCATTGGAGGAGCAATACCGTGACGTG
>JAUMVS010000360.1 GCA_030530045.1 Phoenicibacter congonensis | reverse complement strand
TGTGGGTCGGCATCTTCGCCGATGTCGGCGTCATGGTCATCGCCGTGCTCAACGCCATCCGTGCGCTGAATGTAAAAAAACTTTGAAATCAGGGCAAAAAGTGATATAATATGGGTAAAGGAAGTGACGATTGTGTCCGATGAAATTCGCAGCGAGCAGCTCGACGAAGAAAAAGAGCACGAGCGGCTCAGAAAAATAGTTGCAGAGAAAATGCCGCCCGAGGAGGATATCTACGACCTGGCGGAGCTGTTCAAGACCTTCGGCGACTCGACGAGGATGAGGATACTTTTTGTCCTCCTTGAATCGGAAGCGTGCGTGTGCGGCCTTGCGTCGGTGCTGAACATGACCGACTCGGCGATATCGCACCAGCTGAGGATACTCAAAAACAATCGGCTCGTAAAGAGCCGCCGTGAGGGCAAGTCCGTGTACTACTCCCTCGCAGACGACCATGTCCGCACGATAGTGAGCCAAGGCATGGATCATGTAGAAGAATGAAAAAAGCAAGCCGAAGGGCTTGCTTTTATTTTTTACCAACTTTTCTTTGTGTTGCCGAAAGAAAAGTTGCAAAAGAAACGCAACCAAAGGCGTTTAACCACCCTTTGGAATCCCGGTACGGGGTATCGGTGCACCGGCCTACCGTACTACGGAGGTTTAACATGGTGCGAGTTGCTTTCGGTGCACTCGTTTAACGGACTGCGTCCGTTAGACAGGCGCTGAAAGTTTTAAGTGCACCGATAGGCTGATGTACAGACTAAACTCTAAGGTGCAGTCATCGGTCGGGCTGTCGCAATAACGACACGCAGAAGTTTAAAAGCGTATTGAAAAACCGGTCGGGATATTGCAATAACGATATGCAGAAGTTGTTAATCGAGACTGAAATGTTTTTTAATGGCCTCAAAGGAGCGGTCGCTGAGGTCGTGCTCCATTTTGCAGGCGTCGGAAAGCGCCGTTTCCTCGTCCACGCCGAGGGACATCAGCGTCCTTGAAAGGACGACATGCCGCTCGTATATCTTCTCGGCGATCTGCCTGCCCTTTTCGGTCAGCGCAATGTAGCCGTCGGCATCTACAAGGATGCACCCGTCGGTCTTGAGGCGGGACAGCCCCCTGCTGACCGAGGCCTTCGAATAGCCCAGATCCTCGGCGACATCGACCGCCCGAACGGTGGGCTTTTTCTTGCCCAGGACCAATATAGTTTCGAGGTACATTTCGCCGGATTCGTGCATGATGTTTCTCCTTAATTTGCTCTTTGGTCTTATTATATCAGTTTGCCCACGGAAGTCAAGTTGCTTTTGGCTAACTTCGCTAAATTTTATCATAACAACTGGTACACAATAAATTTTTTTGATTTTTTTCAAAAAAACTATTGACAAGTTAGCCTAGGGTAACTATAATAAGACCATAAGTTAGCTAAGGGTAACTCAAACCGATGTCCGAGGCTCCTACATATTGAGCGAAATGATTTGCTACCTCAAATCCTTTACATCAAGCCAAGCTTCGGATGTCTTAACTTATACTTAGTGTACTTCCTTTCTATGATCCCCCCATACACCTCTTCGGACTGACATGACCGAACGGCAGGCCGAAGCTCAGACCATGACACCTCTCTCAATGACAAGGGCCTGAGAAAATGAAA
>JAUMVS010000359.1 GCA_030530045.1 Phoenicibacter congonensis | reverse complement strand
AGGTGACGATGGCAGGGTTTCCATCGCGGAGCTAGTTTTGCGGATAAATGAGCGAACAAAATTCTAGCGACCTTGAGGGTCGTGAATTTTGTGAGTCGAAGTTTAGACGCGAAAATAGCCCGCGAGGGGAAGCCTGAGGGGACGATGAGTTGTTTACGGGTTGCAGAGGTTTGTTGTTTTTAGGAAGTTGCGACCGAACATTAGGCCTGCGAGCAAGAGCGCGGAACCGAGTCCAGTGTAGAAAACAGCGATGAAACGTTCGGGCACTGCACCGTTAACGCGTAGTCCAATTCCTCCAGTCATCATCACCGCCATGATCGCAAATGATTTTAGATCGAAGAATTTTAGAAAGAATTGAAGTTCTTCAGTGTAGCCCTCAATCCTCGTAGTGTGTTTTCTCACAAGCTTGTTGAAAATCAAAGCATGAAAAATTGTAAAAACAAGCAGTGACAGCAAGAAGTTCAATGGCAACGTGTTAGAGGCGTAGGCCTCCGCGCCGATTTTTAGAATGTTAATTCCTGCGGCGCCCCACACGAGACTCGCGAGTAAAAGCAGTTTGTTCCATTTAACCTTAATCATTCTTTTTATTTACTGAACGACGTTCATTTTCCGTTTAAAATTTTGCCCCCACTGGCTCGTGTCCAATGGGGACGATGAGTTAGTAGAGTGTGCGTCTGGTGATTTCGAGCAGAGTTGTTGGGTCGTAGTTTTGGCGAATCAGCGCTGCCAAAGTTTGGCAAAACAGGAAGTCGGAGAACATTTCCTTCGTGAATTGTTCTGTAAATGCATCTTTCCTAACGTTTTTGTCGCGAGTCAGAATGGCACTGAGGTCGCTCACGATTTCTGTCCACGTTTCTCTCATTATTTCCCTCGCGCCTTCAATTTCTTTGTGATTGAAGCCCGAAGGGTGGAGGAAAAAGCAGTCTGGATATTTTTTGCAGCCCGCCTCCATTTGCTTGTGAATGTTTGTGATGCAGGTGCAAATGTCCTGGTAGGGAGGCTGATTTTTTGGTCGATGGAAAATTTCTGCCCAGATGCTTTGAGCCGTCGCCTCCATCAGCTTCGTTTTTGAATCGTAGTAGTTGTAGATTGTGCCGACGGAAATTCCGCACTCGGCCGCGACCGCGCGAATGCTCAATTTTTCCCAGCCTTTGGTTCGGACGAGCTCTTTGCTCGCTTTCAGAATTGATGTTTTCGAAGTTGCGTGAAAATTCATAAAATCCCCTCAAGATCTCAACATGAACGCTGTTCATTTCATTTTACTAGATATGCATAAATTTGCAAAATGGGGACGATGAGTCGACGGCGAATAGCGGCTGGCCGTATATTCGCTTGGCTCCGGATGAGAGCTACGCTCTCATAAGTCGCCTGCGCGAACACACGGCCAGCCGCTATCTTGATACCTGAGTAAATACGCGCTTCGCGCTCCCAGGGTTCGCTTCTGGATGCGTCGCCATCGGAAAACTAACCCTTGTTACGAGCGCGTTCAGCCGCTTTCTTGATACCTGCACAATGGGGACGATGAGTTCTGCATAAGCGTTGCACAGTGGGGACGATGAGTGATGCGCATCGTTGATTTTTGACTAAGTTCAGATTCAGGGTTTCTCTCGCAGAGATAGTTTTTTGGATAAATGA
>JAUMVS010000358.1 GCA_030530045.1 Phoenicibacter congonensis | reverse complement strand
CGGGTTCGACAACATCAACTGCGACGTTATCGCCGGACTGCCTTATTCGACGGTCGATCTTTTCGCAGATACCGTCCGGCGGCTTGTCGCGCTAGGTGCGGACGATATCACGATGCACACCCTTGCGCTCAAGCGTTCATCCGGCTATTACGAGGAAGCGCTCAATATCGACGACAGGCTTACGGAGCTGTCTTTCGGCTCAGCGGAGGCTATACTCCATGAGGCGGGATACCGCGAGTATTATATGTATCGCCAGAAGCGCGCCGGCGGAAACCTCGAAAACAAGGGCTATGCGCTGCCCGGCAAAAAGAGCGTCTATAATATCCTGATGATGAGCGACGCCGCTACCGTCATTTCCGTAGGCGCCGGAGGGATAACAAAGCTCGTTGCCGACGGAGGGAAGACGATAAAGCGCGTATGCAATTATAAATATCCTTACGAATACATCGAGAAGCCGGCAAAGACTGAGGAAAACGCCGCTTTTATAAGAGAGTTTTACAGTTCACGGAGGAATTGATATGAACAAAAGGATAATCAGACTTGAAGACGCCGTTGCCGCGTTTGATAACGATCCCCACGGCTATATAGACGAATGCGAAAGCGAGTACAAATCTGCGATCAAACGCATTTCGGACCGCGTGCTTTACAGTGATACGCGGCGCGACGTGCTCCTCATCTCCGGCCCTTCCAGCTCCGGGAAGAGCACGACGGCAGAGCACATTCGCCGGAATATAACCGACGGCGGGATGGATTGCGTCACGCTTTCGACGGACGATTTCTTCTTTGATAAAGACGAGATGAACGCATACGTTGCCGGCTTCGATTTCGAATCGCCTACGATAGTCAACGAGCTCCTGCTGCTCGACAAGGTGAACGAGCTGCTCCTGCGCGGAGAAGCGTATCTGCCGCGCTTTGACTTTGTAAGCGGCCGCAAGGTGTATAAGTCTCACAAAGAGCAGCTCGCGCCGAACGGGGTCATCATCATCGAGGGGATACACGCGCTCAACAAGAACGTCATTGAAGTCGGCAAAGAGATAGATACCGTGCGCGTATACGTTTCCACAGCTTCTTCGATCGCGTTTGACGGCGAGATCATATCCGGCAGGAATCTACGTCTCGCGCGCCGCATCGTGCGCGACAGCAAGTTCAGAGGGACTCCGCTGGAGGGCACCGTAGATATGTGGGAAAGCGTCTGCAACGGCGAGGACGCGCACATTGCCCCTCATATGGAATCCGCCGATTACGTAATAGACACACTGCTGCCTTATGAGCCGTTTATGTTCCGCAGAAAGATGCTGAAGCTCATCGACGCATCTTTCCGCAAATACGCGCACGATCCTCAGATAGAGGCGCTGACGAGGCTTTATGAAAAATGCCCGGACGCTGACACGGCGCTTATCCCGCCGGATTCTCTGCTTCGTGAGTTCGTCGGCGGAGGCATTTATGGGTGAGCTGAGGCGTTCCGATTATTATTACGATCTTCCGGAGGAGCTGATCGCACAGACTCCGGCGGAGAAGCGCGATTTCTCGCGTCTGATGACAGTGGATCGCCGCACGGGCGAAACTTCTGACAGGCATTTTTACGATATTATCGACCTGCTCGAGCCGGGCGACTGCCTCGTGCTGAATAATACAAA
>JAUMVS010000357.1 GCA_030530045.1 Phoenicibacter congonensis | reverse complement strand
CGTCCTAACACCTTTTGCACGCAGGTTACGTTCCAAAACAGCTGCCGCTGCAGCAGTACCGACAACAGCGGCAGCAGGCTGGAATTTTTCACACTGCCTCTGCAGTTCACTGACACGGCTATTCGCTGTCAATGCATAGACCTGATAACGGTCCTGATGACGGGAAATGACATCCAGGGTGGAAACACCGATAGACCCTGTGGATCCCAATACCGTGATTTTCCGACGACCGTCCGACATGACCTACAGCCACAATCCCAATAAAAGTGCGACCGGCAGGGTCGGAATCACTGAATCAATCCGGTCAAGGACACCACCATGTCCAGGCAGCAGATTGCTGCTGTCTTTCATGCCGACCCGGCGTTTCAGTTTGGATTCCAGCAGGTCGCCCAAGATACTCAATGCCACCAATATCAGCAGACTGACAACCATACCTGCCCAGCCATACCGGTTATAAACTGAGACGGCAACATTTTCCTGCGAAGGGGACACAAGGACTGTCACAACAGCTGCGGCAAGGACTGCAACGACACCGCCAGCAACACCTTCCCAGGTTTTTCCAGGAGAAATTGAAGGAGCCAGCTTATGCTTACCGAAAGTCCTGCCTGCAAAATAAGCACCAATGTCCGCCAGCCAGATGACAACCAGGATAGAAAGCAGGAAGAAAACTGATTTACGGTAAAGCACCCACACAGACAGCACACTGCAAAGCACTGAAAACCAGTAAACCCACTGACAGACCGCATTGAAAGGCGTTCCCAAAGCAGGCATCTGCCTGAACAACGCAGGAATCAGGAATACCCCCCAGACAGCACAGGCAATCATCGCAAGCCAGATGTACTCCCGTATGGACAGGAAATAAGCCACCCCAGCAAATACCAGACAGGCAACCACACCAGTCAAAACAGGATACTTATTTTCAAACAGCCTGGCATTCTCCCAAGAAGCCGCGCCAAAGAATATCAGCAGGAACATCCCAAACAGGGTGCTACTTCCTGACCATAGAATCAGGAACAGGACAGCCGCCAGGCAGGCAGCGGTTATAACGCGCTGTTTCAGCATGGTTTCACCAATTGTTCACTAGTCTGACCAAAACGCCTTTCCCTTGACTGGAAGCTGGCAATCGCCTTTTCCAATTCTGACAGGTTGAAATCAGGCCAGAACGTTTCGGTGAAATACAGTTCGGTATAAGCAAGCTGCCAAAGCAGGAAATTAGAAATCCTTTTTTCGCCGCCAGTCCGGATAAACAGGTCAGGATCAGGCATATAAGACAAGGCAAGATAGGATGCCAAACGCTCTGCAACACCATCCCGCACCATGCTTTTTGCCGCCTGAAGGATATCCCACTGGCCACCATAATTGGCACAGACAGTGAAAGTCATCGCCGTGTTGCCTGCTGTCAATTCCTCCGCTTGCTGGATTGCTTCACGGAGCGTCTGGCTGAAGCCATCCAAATCCCCAATGACACGCAGGCGGATATTATGCCGGTGCAACCGGACAGCTTCTTTACGGACAGAGGAAAGGAACAGATCCATCAGGAAACTGACTTCTTCTGCTGGACGGCGCCAGTTCTCAGAACTGAAAGCAAATACGGTGAGATAAGGGATTTTCCATGCAAGGCAGGCTTTGATGGTACGACG
>JAUMVS010000356.1 GCA_030530045.1 Phoenicibacter congonensis | reverse complement strand
ATCTCGCCGGGCCAGCAAATCCTCGTAGGGATGTTCCACCGACATGGAATGGATGTATTTAATCTGAAGCTCTTCCTTTCCTCCGGTGATGCTCTGCTGCACTTCGTTGGCCCGCTGAGAGAGAAGCTGAATGAAGTTCTTCCGATACTTCACTATTTCTCCCCCGTATTTCGCCAGCTGCATATCATATATATCCAGCATTTCTTCGTTCAGGTTACCCTGCCGTTGATCATCCCGCAGCATGAAATTTTTCTGCTGAAGAGCCTCCCGATACAGACGGACGCATTCGTAGTAGCGGGGACGAATCTGAGACAACTCCTTGTTGATAAAGTTTCTTCTCTTCTCCGGGCTATCCTTGATAATACGAAGATCCTCTGGGGAGAACACCATCACCACCAGGTTATTGAGAAGATCTGCCGTTCGGCGGATGATCTTTCCGTCCTTCTTGATCATCTTCTTTCCAGTCTGGTCCAGTATGATGGTGATATTCTTCGAAATGTCCTCACTTACCAAATCCAGGGATACACTTCCTCTTTGTTCACCGATACGAATTAAGTCGGCGGAATTCTGGGTGCGGAAGGAGCGAGCAAAGCCGCAGAAATAGACGGCTTCGATGAGATTGGTTTTGCCCTGGGCGTTTTCTCCAATCAAAACATTTCTGGAGCTGTCAAACGACAGCTCCAGATTTTCAAAATTTCTAAAATTGTGAAGCTGGATACCTTCTATTCTCATGCTCTATCCTACCGATGCAACTCCTCAATACTGCAATTGAATCGCTTTACTCTTCACGCAATACACCAAATACTTCTAATTGATTCTCACCGGAAGAACCAGGTACAGGTATTTCTCTCCGCTGAGAGGTTTGATGATGCAAGGGCTGACCGAATTGTTCATGTACATATAAATCTCTTCATCCTCTACATTTCGCAGAATTTCCTGAAGGTATTTGGCATTAAATCCGATCTTTAAATTTTCTCCCTCTTTGATGATTTCGATATTCTCGTTGATATTTCCCTTGTCGGAGAAGGAAGAAATTTCGATCAGATCCTCCTTAATATCGAACTTAATCATGTTATTGTTCATTCCGGTGGCCATCAATGCTGCACGCTCTATGCTTCGGATCAGCTCCTCTTTCTGCACACGAATCTTAATCGGTGTCTCTGCACTGATGATTCTCTTGTAATCGATGTAATTTCCGCTAAGGGTATTGATGATGATCTCGTCGTTGTCCACATAGAAAACAACTTTTCTCTCCGAAATTTCCATCCGAAGGTTTTCGTCACCATCATCGGAAATGACCTTCTCCAGATTCAGAAGCTGCTTTGCCGGAATTACAACTTTAAAGTTGGCGGAGGCATCCGGAATATCTTCATTAAATATCGCCATCCGGAAGGCATCCACAGCTACCATACGGAAATTTCCATCCTTCACCTCGCAAAGAACACCGGTGAGAATACCGTTAATCTCTTCCTTGCTGGCAGAAAAGGCAGTCTTCTTAATCAGGTTGCGCATTTTATTCTTTTCTATCTGGATTACATGATCGCTACCATCTGATGTGATTTTTGGAAATTCGTCCGAATTTGCACAGAGGTAATCCGACTGAAAGCGTCCGCTTTGAATGTGGATGGAACCTTTGATCT
>JAUMVS010000355.1:336-1646 GCA_030530045.1 Phoenicibacter congonensis | reverse complement strand
AAGCAGCCGATGACAATCGCGAGAATCAGCACGGTCATCGGGTCGTTGACCGGATTGAACAGGATGCCGCTGCAAAATGCCTGCATCCAGCCCGGCATAACGGAATTCGGCAGGAACGTGCTGTAGATAATCTCCAGCAGGTTGCCGAAGAAGCCGCCGACAAACACGCCGCAGATGGTGGTGGATGCGCCCAGCCACATACCAAGCTGGAACATCTGCCCCATTGTCTTTTTCGGGTGGAACTTCTTGGTGATGACCAGCGAGACGAAGAAAATAATCAGACCGTAGGCCACGTCGGCAAACATAAAGCCGAAGAAGAACACATACCACAGGAACATCAGTGGGTTCGGGTCGATGCCCTTGTAGGCAGGCAGGGAATACATCTCCGTGACCATGTTGATGCCGTTCATCCATTTCGGATTTTTCAGCAGCGTTGGTACCTGATCCTCGTCCGTTGGCTCCGCCGTCTCCCACGCACAGGTGAAGTGCTTAGACAGCACCGCGAAATCGTTCACGCGGTCTGCGGGAATCCAGCCTTCGGCGAAGAAGATGCGCCCGTCGGTCAGAAAACGCTCGGCAACCGCCACGCGGTGTACCTCCTGATTGACACGATCCAGCATAAACTGCATGGTCCTGCGCTGACTTACCTGTGCGATAATCGTCTGCTCGTGCTGCTGGCGCTGGACGTCCAACTCATCCAGCTGCGCCTGTAAGCGGGAGATGTTCTCCCGCGCCGTGCCGGTCATGTCCTTGAACTTGGTGACGCCGAAGGACAGCGGCCGCAGTGCGGCGATCACGTCGTCGGCATCGTCCTTCCAGACGATCAGCAGGAAATACTGCTGCTCTGTGTCCTGCGAAACCGGAAGCAGCTCGGTGCGGGGGGAAGCCCCCTGCGCCGTCGTGCGGAGAATTCCCGGATCGGTGGAGGCCGGTACCGTGCCGAGCACCAGCTCGGTGGTCGCGGTGTGCTCTTGATCCAGCGGGAGATCGAGCGATTCCCACGGCTTGAGCGACGCGAGCGCGGCGCTGAGCTTGTTAGACGCAGAGTAGATGTGTGCGATGTCGCGCGTGGCATCGTTGATGCGCTGCGCCGTCTCCAGCGCGGTGCGCTTGGTCTCCGGACGGAAGAATTCCTCCTCGCTCACCGCGACGCGCTTGATAAACAGACCGGATTTTACGGGAGCGTATTTGTCCAGTGCGTGCAGCGCACTGGTCAGCGCCGCCGCATCGCCCTTGTCCTCCGCCAGCGGCGCGGTGTCCCGCCGCAGCAGGGCGGCCCAGTTGGGGTCGGACGCCTTGTCCTCCGGTTC
>JAUMVS010000355.1:0-326 GCA_030530045.1 Phoenicibacter congonensis | reverse complement strand
GGGATTGCTGACCGGTCGTCTGGTGGATGTGCCCAACGCATCCCATGTGCTGAAGATGCTGGAGCAGGGTGTCCCGCTCTTCCTCCAGACCGATGACGCGCAGCCGCTTCATTTTTGCGATACTCATGAGATGTTCACAACCTTCCCAACGATTCGCTGTGCCGCCGCCTCCAGATTCTGTTGTGCCGCCGCCTTGAGTGCGGTGCAGGCCTGCTCGGTTTCCAGCCGGATGGTCTCTGCCTGTGCCGCGGCCCGCGCCTCGGCATCTGCCATCATCCCTTTGACCTTGGCGTTTGCTTCAATACGGCGCTGTTCAACCGCAGCCT
>JAUMVS010000354.1 GCA_030530045.1 Phoenicibacter congonensis | reverse complement strand
CAATAGAAGGTGCCTCTGCCTGAAGTACTTTAGCACCCATTTCAGCCATCAGAGAACCGGCAAAAGGTCCGGCGATATTAGTACCAGTAACGAATACCTTTACGCCCTGAAGAACACCAAATGTTGGGTATTCGTCAAATTTCTGAGTTAATTTGTTGTTAATCTCTTTCATGTTATTCATCCTTTCTTAAATTAATTGCATTAAGTGCATAATTAATTCTTAGTTATCTCCCTGAGGATACTTAGCCTGCAGTTTCTCGCCACCCTTGATTGCACCAGATACGCACAGGAACAGGGCAATTGCAACAAACATGTAAACGATCCATGTGATGCCGTATCCAACGATTCCCTGAATGATAGATGTCAGTACGGAACCGAATGCAGCACCGATCAGGAAGAACAGGTTAGCAAATGCATAGATAGCACCGTAGTCTTTAGTTCCGAATACTTTAGACATAAGTACTGACGGAAGTACCTTAGGCAGGAACATTGCAATTGCGAAGAAGATAGAATATCCAAATGCGATTGCTGTAGTACCGGTTACAGAATATGCATATAAGCTTGCAAGTCCGATGATTACTAGAACAGCTGCGCCAAGAACTGTCTTGCGGATACCGATCTTATCCATCAGTGCACCACCTGCTACCATACCGATGATAGATACGATAGAGTATACAGAGAGGATTGTTCCCTGAAGTGATCCGCCGTCCTGAGCAACTGAAGTTACAAAGTTAGGTACATGTGTAGTTACACCGGCTGAAAGGATACCAGTGAACATTACAACACCGATGATGCAGCGCCATGCACCGGATTTGGTAGCAGTCTTCTTAGATACACCGATCCATGCGTTGGAATTCTGTGCTGCTTCTTTTTCCTTTTCTTTGCTGTCACCTGTACGATATGGCTCTGTTCCGTACTCTGCCGGTGAACGTTTTACCAGGAAGAGAGCGGTAAGAATCATAACTACAGCAACAACACCAGCGGAGAACAGCATAGCTGTCTTCCAGCCTGCACCGCTTGCAGAGATGAAGCGGGAAATTACAGGAGCCCATACAGCTCCACCGAGTCCGCCGCCTGCGTAAGCGATAGACATCATAGTAGCACGCTTGTCTTCAAACCATGCTGTAACCAGCATAGAGATCGGAAGCTGTGTAAGACCGGCCATAAAGATGTTAGACAGCGCAAATACCAGATAGAATTGCCAGATAGCTGTGCAGAGTGTTGCTACAAACCAGCAGATACATGTACCGGCTGTAACGATAACCATAGTGATTTTCATATTTTTCTTCTGATACATTCCTGCGATGATCATAGCACCGATGGCACTTGCAAAGGATGCGATCAGGTTAACCATTGACCAGCTAGTTGTGCTGAATCCAAGGTTTTCACATACCGGAGCCATATACAGTGAGAAACAGTTGCTCATGATTCCGGTAGGTATAAATGACATAATAAAGGCTGCAGCTAAGACTCCCCAGCCTTTGAATTTTTTATTCTCCATGTTTTTCCCCTTTCGTACTTGAAGAAGAACACGTGTCCGCATGTCGTTTCAAATAGTCCTCGACCATTTGACTGCGGACGACCTTACCACTCTCATTCCGTGGGATGTGGTCAATGTGTTCAAATGATTTCGGTATTTTATACGG
>JAUMVS010000353.1 GCA_030530045.1 Phoenicibacter congonensis | reverse complement strand
CAACTGCGGAAGGCGAAATCATCGACGAGCTTTCTGCTCGCGAGAATCGCGAAATCCTCGAGCGCGTTATGAAAAAAGACGTTTATTGCCTGCAAAAAGAGATGGTTATCGAGGATGCGCTGAAGATGCTTGTCGAACATCACATCAGCGGTGCGCCAGTTGTTGACGAGGAACAACGCCCAATTGGCTTCTTTAGTGACGGCGACTTCCTGAAACGCCTCGCGCGCACGACGTCAAACATCGATGATCCGCTTGCGCTCATGTGCCTTGCAAGTTATGAGCACGCGCACGTCGACGACAAGCTGCAATATCTCATGAAACTCCAGGTCAAAGACCTGTGCGTGAACAATTGCATTTGCGCGTCAATCACGACGAACATGGCAGAAATTTGCCGCATTTTGAGCCAGTATCACCTCAAAAAACTCCCAATTTGCGATTCGGGTAAAATTGTTGGTGTAGTAAACAGAAGTGACGTTATTAAGTCATCGGTTCAGAGATATGTAGAAGGTGTTGAAGACTAATTGGAAATTTGGCGAATAGTTCTCTATTTAATCCTTGTTGTTTTCTTCCTGTTAATGAATGCTTTTTTCGTGGTCGCCGAGTTTTCGGCGGTTCGCGTGCGCAAATCGCAAATCGAAATTGCGCTTGAGGAAGGCAAAAAAGGCGCAAAAGCCGCGTTTGAAATCGTCTCGAATGTCAATGCCTACCTTTCGGCTTGCCAGCTGGGCATAACGCTTGCATCCCTTGCTCTTGGTTGGTTGGGCGAGCCCGTGTTCGCGGCAATCATCCGTCCAATCTTCGTGGTGTTTAACATGCCAGAGCCCCTCATCTCGGCGGTTGCAATCGCGATTGGCTACTTCCTCATGACAACACTGCACGTGGTTGTTGGCGAGCTCATTCCAAAATCGCTCGCAATTTTCTCCACCGAGTCCTACGCCCTGCACACAGCACCAATTCTGGCTGTGTTCTACCGCGTGACCTACCCAATCATGTGGCTCTTTAACACCATCACGAACTGGGTTGTTAAACTTTTTGGCCACGACCCAAGTGACGAACATGATGTCTACACTGGCGATGAAATCAAGCTTTTAATTGATGAGTCGACAGAAAGCGGACTCATCGACCCTGAGCAAAATGAATACGTCGACAACGTTCTTGACCTGGGTGGAAAAGACGCCGAGGCGATTATGACGCCACGCACCGACGTAGTTTTCCTCGACATCAACGACACCGCTGAGGAAAACTTGGCGATTATCCACCGCTATTCTTACACTCGTTACCCAGTGTGCGATGGTGATGCCGACCACATCGTTGGATTTGTGCATCTAAAAGACCTGCTTGACCTCGATAAAGAAAAGCCAATGTACGAATGGCCAATTCGCGAAATGATTGCTGTTCCTGAAACTTGCTCAATTTCGAAGCTCATTCAAGAGCTCACGGAAGAGCGCACCGAAATTTGCGCAGTTGTTGACGAGCATGGCGGCACCGCTGGCATTGCGACGATGTCGGACGTTCTCGAGCAAATCGTTGGCAAGATTGAGGACGAATATCGTCACAAAGATGAAGACGCAGTCAAAACGCAGGCCGATGGTTCAATTCTGCTTGATGGCAAAATGCCGATTGGTGACCTCGTTGAACTTTTGGGCT
>JAUMVS010000352.1 GCA_030530045.1 Phoenicibacter congonensis | reverse complement strand
GGATACCCTTTTAAACTGATAACTGTTACAGCCAAGCAAGTCCCCCCTGCGCCAATGCCCAGCTGATATGCTCTTTCACCATGTCAGAACCGGTTGCTGTCCCCATAGCCTCCAAGGCTGACCTGACAGCCTGCCTGTCAATACTTTCATCCTGACTGGACAGTGCATTGCCCATCGCAACCGCCAGGTTACGGCACCAGCATTCATAACCGATCCGCCGTATCGGACTGCCAGCCATCCGCTGATAGAACATATCTTCTGTCCAAGATGCCAATCCAACCAAGGAAACATCATCCAACTGATGGCGCACGGCAAAATCGGGGACAGCCGCCTTTTTTGCAAACCGGTTCCATGGACAGCAGAGCTGACAGTCATCACAGCCATAGATGCGGTTCCCGATTAAAGGACGCAGCTCTACGGGGATACTGCCCCGCAATTCAATCGTCAGATAGGAGATACACCTTCTGGCATCCACTGTCCTTGGTGCGACAATCGCACCTGTCGGACAGCTTTGCAGGCATCTCCGGCAGCCACCGCAATGGCTTGTCTCAGGAACATCAACCGGCAAAGGCAGGTCAACCAAGATTTCCCCCAGGAAAAAGAAGGTGCCCGCCTGACGGCTGACCAGCAGGTCATTCTTCCCCCGCCAGCCGATGCCTGCCTGCGCCGCCAAGGCGACTTCCATCACTGGTGCCGAATCTGTGAACACCCGGTAACCAAAAGGACCATGCCCTGCCTCAATCCTGGATGCCAGTTCCTGGAGCCGTGACCGCAGGACCCGATGATAATCCCTCCCCCTGGCGTAAAGCGAGACCCGTGCCATTGACGGCCTTGATGCCATCTGTCTTTCCTGTGCCATCACTTGTGGACCATTGCCAGGCAGGTAATCCATCCGGACTGAAACCACCCGGACGGTACCCGGGACAATCTGTTCTGGATGGCATCTTTTCAGCCCATGCGCCGCCATGTAATGCATCTCTCCATGGTAGCCTTCCGAAAGCCAATGGGTCAGCCGTTCTTCAGCGCCATCAATCTGGATATCCGACACACGCAGTTCAGCAAATCCGAGTTCCGTTGCCCAAACCCGCATTTTTTCGACCAATCTGCTTAATTTACTGTCTGATTCCATACGATTACGTGCTTTTTCATCCAAATCCACATCCAATCTTGATACTATAACGGTGATTTGCTTTCAAAGGAAAATCCCCGTGACCATTGCCCATCCCACCGACAGGGTGCCATTGACTTTTTACCTGAAGGATGAAGCGGATACCTGCGCCTTGGGCAGTGCTTTGGCTGGAATCCTTGAAAAAGGCCTGAGCATCCATCTGAAGGGTGGGCTTGGCGCAGGCAAGACAACCCTGACACGCGCACTCCTCCATGCATCAGGTTATCAGGGCAAGGTGAAGAGCCCGACTTACACACTGGTTGAGCCTTATACCATCCCCCTTGATGGTGAGCAGGTTGAACTGCTCCATTTTGACCTTTACCGGATGGGATGCGCAGAGGAATTCCTGGATGCCGGTTTCCGGGAGTCTTTCAACGGCAGCACCATCCATATCATCGAGTGGGCGGAGAACGCCGATGCCCTGCTCGAACCGCCAGATATCATTATTTCCCTTTCCTTCCATGAAGAAGGCAGGCAAGCCG
>JAUMVS010000351.1 GCA_030530045.1 Phoenicibacter congonensis | reverse complement strand
CATGGGCGTTCTTCACATTCAGAATGTGTGGGGATTCGTTGTCGGCGCATTCTTCGCAATGCTCGGCATGTATTTCTTCCAGACACAGTGCTGGGCTCTTGTAACGGATGTTATCGATGATGTTGAGGTTCAGACCGGTTCCCGTGATGACGGTACCATTTACGGCATTTATTCCTTCTCCAGAAAGATCGGTCAGGCAATCGCAGGCGGACTTTCCGGATGGGCTCTTGGCTGGATTGGCTATGATTCCCTGGCAGCAGGTCAGACACAGGAGGTTGCAAACGGAATTTACAATCTTTCCACCTTCTTCCCGGCACTGATCTATCTGCTGTGCGCTCTGGCACTTCAGTTCATCTATCCTCTTTCCAAGAAGAGAGTAGAGTCAAACGTAGCAGAGCTTCAGAAGAGAGCAAACGCTCAGAAGAACGCGTAAACAAAATTCGGGCAGACAAGGCCTGTACAGAAAAAATCTCATCAAGCCATGACTGCTGAAAGAGCTGCGGTCCGCATCGGAAAAACAGGTGCGGGCTGCAGCTTTTTTGTATAGGAGAACGTCTCTTCAAGTTCGCAAGATTCTGCGTGTGATCGCGCAAAAAAGAGCAAGCGAAAGCAAATGAAAAAGTCTATGTTGTAGATAAAGATGACAGCCCGGAAAACGGGGAAAGGGGTGTGTTATGAAGATTTATGTAGACATTAAGGCCGGACGTGACGGAAACGGAACGAAGGAGATGCCGTATCGCTGGATCGGGGAGGCGGCAAAGGCAGCGATGCCGGGAGATGAGGTCCTGGTTGCACCGGGAACCTATCGCGAGTATGTGGAACCGGTTCATGCAGGAACGGAAGAGGCGCGCATCACCTATCGCAGCACCGAGCCGCTGGGCGCGGAAATCACCGGTGCGGAAGAGGTGAAGGACTGGAAGCCGTACAAGGGAAATGTATGGGTGACACGTGTGAACAACACGGTTTTCGGCAGCTACAATCCGTATACAACGTATGTGTTCGGTGACTGGTATTTTGCAAAGCGTGACAAGCATACCGGCTGTGTCTGGCTGAATGATCAGGCATTGTACGAGGCAACCTCTCTGGAGGTCTGCGAGGCCGGAGAAGTGTATGAGTGCTCCTGGAATCCGGAGGCATCGAAGCTGAAGTGGTATTCCGAGCAGGATGAAGAGACCAATGAGACGGTCATTTATGCAAACTTCCAGGGCGCAGATCCCACAAAGGAGAATGTGGAGATTACGGTCCGCCGGGAGTGCTTCCTCCCGCAGCAGAACGGAATCGATTATATTACGGTCAGCGGCTTCAACATCAACAAGGCTGCAACAACCTGGGCTCCGCCTGCAGCTTATCAGGACGGCATGATCGGACCGCACTGGTCCAGGGGCTGGATCATTGAAGACTGCGAGATCTGGGGCAGCAAGTGCGCCGGCATTTCGGTCGGAAAATATTATGATCCGGAGAACGATCACTTCTTCACGAGACATCATGTGAAGAGCCCGACGCAGATGGAGCGCGACGCAGTCTGCCGCGGACAGTACCATGGCTGGCTGAAGGAGAAGGTGGGAAGCCACATCATTCGCAGGAACAACATTCATCACTGCGAGCAGGGCGGAATCATCGGCCGTCAGGGCGGTGTCTTCAGCATCATTGA
>JAUMVS010000048.1:5249-10177 GCA_030530045.1 Phoenicibacter congonensis | reverse complement strand
GGCATACATCCTTTACCGTGCGCAAAGAAGTCGCGTGCGTCACATGAATTCTGCGCTCATGCAAACCTTGAAAGACATCACTTTCACAAAGGCAACTGACAGCGACATGAAGCGTGAAAATGCTAACATCGATGCAGACACTGCCATGGGCACAATGTTGAAGTATGGCTCTGAAGCGTCAAAGCAGTTCTATGAGATGTGCGTCATTGACCCAGAGTTTGCAAAAGCACACCGCGAGGGCGACATTCACATCCACGACATGGACTTCTACACTCTCACAACCACTTGCTGCCAAATCGAGCTGAAAAAGCTCTTTCACGGCGGCTTCTGCACTGGCCACGGCGTTCTTCGTGAGCCAAACGACATCTCGAGCTACTGCGCACTTGCTTGCATCGCAATTCAGTCGAACCAAAACGATCAGCACGGCGGTCAGGCAATTTGCGACTTTGACTACGGTCTGGCCGACGGCGTTCGCAAGACCTACCGTCGTCTTTATAAGAAACATCTCGCAGAGGCTCTCGACCTTCTGACCGACATGGAAGATGAGAGAACTTTCGTGCAAGACATGCTCGCAAAAGTCGAGGAAGAGACTGACAAGATTGCAAGCCTTTCAATGGACGAGGAATATGTCGCAGCTGTTCACCAGGGTCTCGTCGACGGTGGCGTTTCGGAAGACATCGCGCAAAAAGCAATGGCCTACGCTGTCAAAAACGCAACTCGCGACACCGACAGAACAACATTCCAGGGCATGGAGGCTCTTGTTCATAACCTGAATACAATGCACTCACGCGCTGGCGCGCAGACTCCATTCTCTTCTGTCAACTACGGCACCGACACTTCTCCAGAGGGCCGCATGGTTATTAAAAACATGCTTCTCGCAACTGAGGAAGGCCTTGGCAGTGGCGAAACTCCAATCTTCCCAGTGCAAATTTTCCGCGTAAAGGAAGGCATTAACTACAACGAAGGCGACCCAAACTATGACCTGTTCAAGCTCGCAATACGATGCAGCGCTAAGCGCCTGTTCCCGAACTTCAGCTTTCTGGATGCGCCTTTCAACCTGCAATATTACAAGGGTACGCCTGAGACCGAGGTTGCCTACATGGGCTGCAGAACCCGCGTTATGAGCAACGTTTTCGATAAATCTCGCGAGATTACACCTGGCAGAGGCAATTTGAGCTTCACATCAATCAACCTTCCTCGCCTTGGCATTCGCGCAAAGGGTGACGTTGATTTGTTCTTCGACTTGCTCGACCAGAAGCTTGACCTTGTTCGTCGTCAGCTCGACGAGCGCTTCGAAATTCAATGCAGAAAACACGTCTACAACATGCCTTTCCTCATGGGTCAGGGTGTTTGGATTGACTCAGAAAAACTGAAACCCGAAGACGAAGTTCGCGAGGTTCTGAAGCACGGAACTCTTTCAATTGGCTTCATCGGTTTGGCGGAATGCTTGAAGGCTCTTGTGGGCAAGCACCACGGCGAGAGCGAAGAGGCACAGAAGCTCGGTCTTGAGATTATTGGCCACATGCGTGCATTCACCGACAAGGTTTCCAACGAGACTGGCCTGAACTACGGCGTTATCGCGACACCTGCTGAGGGCCTTTCGGGTCGTTTCGTGAGAATGGACCGAGCTCGCTTCGGCAGCATCGAGGGTGTGACCGATCGCGACTTCTACACCAACGGCTTCCACATTCCTGTCTATTACGACATCAATGCGTTCAAGAAGATTGAGCTCGAGGCACCATACCACGCACTCACAAACGCTGGTCACATTTCCTACATTGAGCTCGACGGCGACTCAACCGAAAATCTCGACGCGTTTGAGGCTGTTATTCGCCACATGAAGGAAAGCGGAATTGGATATGGTTCGGTTAACCACCCAGTCGACCGCGACCCAGTTTGTGGCTACAACGGAATCATCAATGACGTTTGCCCTAAATGCGGACGCCACGAAGGTGACGGCAACCCTAACTTCGAAAGAATTCGCCGCATCACTGGCTACCTCGTTGGAACGCTTGATCGCTTTAACGACGGCAAACGTGCAGAAGAGGCAGCTCGCGTTAAGCACGCTGTTCCGGGTTTTCAGACTCAGGAGTAGGGACTGCACATTAACTAGCATTTACTAGCAAAATCGATGACTTAATTGCTGGGCGATTAAGTCAAGGTTTTGCAGCTTAAGAAAAATGCCAAGAAAAAAACGCCTTGCCAATCGGCAGGGCGTTTTTGGTTTGCCTTGCCTTTTTTCTTTGAATTTATAGGACAAAAAGTGTGTATGAAAAGGTAATGTTTTCCCTGTTCAGATGCCTGTTTTTGGGTGAAAAATTGGATGGCTGAAGGTGGTGGACCGGCGCAAAAAAGCCCCGCTAGAAGCAGGGCTTAGTTTTTAAATTTAACGACCAGGCTAATTCCCGGACGCGGTTTTTAAGCATGTTAGTTACGCAATAAACAGCGAGGTAACAAAGCCGCAGGCAATGCCGATGACAAGCAGCGTCGCAACAATTGAGAAGTTGCGCTTCGGCTCCATGTTTGTTCTGAAGAGAACGATTAGACCAATGCCGGCGGAAACGAGCAAGCCTGAAAGCATAGCGCCAGTTCCGAGCAGACCTTCTGTCCAAAGGTCGGCAATCGCAACACTTGCTGCGCAATTCGGAATGAGACCAACGATTGCGCTCAAAACAATCGCGATGTTGTCGTTTGCTTTCAAGAAGTCGCCAAGGGCATCTTCGCCGATGAATGCGATGAAGAATCCAAGAATCAAGTTGATGATGAACACAAAAATTGTGACTTGGATTGTGTGGATGAGAGCATAGATGAGAATCGACTTCCAATCTCCTTCGCAGCCACAGCAGCACTCTTCGCAGTTGCATTCTTCCTGCTCACAAAGCTCATGAATTTTAAATTCGGTAGAGTTTTTGTGAGTGAAGTGCAAAATGATGTCGATGAGGAAACCTGCAACCATACCAATCGCAAACTTTGCGCCAAGAAGTGCCAGAATTTGCTCGATTGGCACTGCTTTTGCGATGAAAATTGGAAGCATTTCATCGGAAGTTGCCAGGAACACTGCGATGAGCGTTCCGCGTGAAATCACGCGCCCGGCGTAAAGCGTTGCAGCCGCAGCCGAAAAGCCGCACTGTGGAAGAAGGCCCAGCAGCGCACCAATCGCAGGCCCGAAGCGACCTGCAGCCGAAACCGTTGTGTAGGTCGCGTCGCTAGTCTTAATCTCCAGCCACTCCATGAAGACATAGGTTACATAGAGGAATGGAATTAAATAGGCTGTGTCCTTTAGCGCATCGAGAAGAATGTCGAAAACGAGCTCCACTTGTTAGTTCTCACCCCAAACCTCGCCTGCGATTTCCTGGATGAGAGCGATTTTTGCCCATTGCTCATCCTCTGTGAGCTTGTTGCCAATCTCGCAGCTTGCAAAACCGCACTGTGGAGAGAGATAGAGATTCTCCAGCGGAACATATTGCGAAGCTTCTTTGATGCGAGCCTTGACTGTTTCTTTGTCTTCGAGACCAGGCTGCTTTGAAGTGATGAGACCAAGAACGACCTTCTTGCCTTCTGCAACGTGCTGCAGTGGGCCGAAGCCGCCAGCGCGAGGTGTGTCGAACTCTAGGTAGAACGCGTTAACGTTTTCTTTTGCGAAGAGATACGGCGCGATTGGGTCGTAGCCGCCCTCGAAAGCATATGTCGAGTGGTAGTTTCCACGGCAAACGTGTGTGTTGATGACAAGGTCGTCAGGTTTACCCTCAATTGCTGCGTTATTAAGCGCAACGCCAAGCTCGCTAACCTTTTGAATGTCAACAGCTTGCATGCCTGTTTTTGCAACGAAGTCGGTGTCGCAATAAATTCCCCATGTGCAGTCGTCGAACTGGATGTTGCGGCAGCCCGCAGCGTAGAGGTCAGCAATGACAGTTTTGTATGCAGCTGCAATTGCGTCAACGAGTTCTTCGTCGGTAGGGTAGACCTTGCGCAGGCTTTCCTGCTGCCCATCGATTCTGTCGAGTGTTACTTCTGAGAAAGTCTGGATTGGAGCAGGCATTGTCTGGCGAGCAACGTGGCCGTTGCCAGCAAGCGCTTTGACGAACTTGAAGTGCTCAACAAATGGATGATTTTCACCAGAGATTTGACCGGTCACAACAGCAGTGTCAGCGGTTGTTTCTTCGTCATGGAACATGTAACCTTGGCGGCTGGCGCTTCTTTCAATTCCCTGCAAGCCCCACATGAAGTCGAGGTGCCAGTAGCTGCGGCGGAACTCGCCGTCAGTCACCACCTTGAGTCCTGCAGCTTTTTGCTTTGCTACCAGGTCGCGAATTGCAACGTCTTCTACAGTTTTGAGTTGGCATGCATCGATTACACCTGCGTTAAAGTCGGCACGAGCCTGCTTCAACACGTCAGGACGAAGAAAACTTCCCACAACGTCGCAGCGAAACGGTGCATTGGTTACAGATGCCATGTAAATCTCCTTTCTTGATTAGATGTCTTGCTAATACTACAACAATTTTTGAAAATTCAATCTGTTTTACCAGGTAAGAACTAGTTTAGGCACCAAACGTTTTAGCTAATTGGTTCCCGTCGTCAAACACTCAATTTTTAGTTCGCCTCGCTAACCCCAATTTCGGGTTGCTGACTTTTTATCTTGAAGTTTAAAGATTGTGCTTAAAAACCTTACGCATGAACGAAGCTTTAAAGTGCTTCGATTGAGCCGCCGAAGGGTCATTAATTCCTTAAACTTATGAAAGAACCCAGTTGTAAAGGCTTGTGGAAGTGACGTCCTCGTTTAAATCCCAGTTATTCCCGTCTTTTGTGTAAACAAAATAAACAGAACCGTCACGCGTTTTTGCCGACTTTAGCTTTTCAATCAAATCGTTACCGAGGTCTTTGTAGAAATCTTCAGTAATGGTTGACGTCGACATGCTGCTGATGGCTTC
>JAUMVS010000048.1:0-5149 GCA_030530045.1 Phoenicibacter congonensis | reverse complement strand
CTGATTTTTTTGAAGGCTGTGTTTTGCATAATTCCCTCTCTTTTATGAATAATGCATTTCTCTTATCATTTCTCCTTTAAGGGTAACATGCAGGGCGAACAATCTAATTTTTTCTTTTGTGGCAACTTAATTAGTTAGTGCAAGAATTAGAGCTATTGGAAAACAAAAAAGGTGCCGAAACGACGCCTTTTTCGCAAATTTAAAATAGGAGTTTTGACTTAAAGGAACTAGCCTCTACATCATTCCGCCCTGAGCGGCTGCTGCTGCAGCTGCTGCAGCTTCTGCTGGATCAGGATCTTTTGGAATTTCGTTAACAGTTGCCTCGGTGATGAGGATGAGGGAAGCAACTGAAGCTGCGCTTTGAAGAGCGGTGCGTGTAACCTTAACTGGGTCGTTGACGCCCATCTCAATCATGTTGCCCCACTCGTCGTTCTTGTAGTTTCTGCCAACGCCAGTTTCAGCCTTCTTAACCTCAGCAACCTCTACGCTGCCTTCATAGCCTGCGTTTGTAGCGATTGCGCGAAGTGGAGCCTCCATTGCGTGACGCATGATTTCAACGCCGATTTTCTCGTCGCCTTCTGCCTCAACACCGTTGAGAACCTTGATTGCGTTAACAAGAGCAACGCCGCCGCCAGCTACGATGCCTTCTTCAACAGCTGCACGAGTTGATTGAAGTGCGTCTTCGATGCGGCTCTTTGTTTCTTTGAGTTCGCTCTCAGTTGCAGCGCCAACTTTGAGAACACCAACGCCGCCAGCAAGTTTAGCTTTGCGCTCTTGGAGCTTCTCGCGGTCAAAGTCGCTGTCGCAGTTCTCGAGTTCAACCTCGATGCCGTGAACGCGGCCTGCGATTGCTTCTTTGTCACCTGCGCCGTCAACGATGAGGAAGGAATCCTTAGTAACTTTGACAGTTCTTGCGCGGCCACATGTTTGAACTGTAGCGTCAGCAAATGTCATGCCGAAGTCTTTGTCGATGACCTGAGCACCTGTTACAGCTGCGATGTCCTCTAGAATTCTCTTGCGGCGATCACCAAAGCCAGGAGCCTTAACAGCAACAACGTTGAGTGTGCCACGGAGTTTGTTCAGAAGCAAAGTTGAAAGTGCTTCGCCCTCGACGTCTTCTGCAACGATGAAGAGAGGCTGTTGGTTGCGCATGCACTCTTCGAGCAGAGGAATGAGGTCTTGAATGTTTGCGACCTTCTGGTCGGTCAGAAGAATCAGTGGGTCTTTGAGGTTTGCTTCCATCTTTGTGGTGTCAGTAACCATGTAAGGTGAGATGTAGCCACGGTCATATTGCATGCCCTCAACAACTTCCATCTCGATGCCAAATGTTTGGCTGTCCTCAACAGAAATTGCGCCGTCGTTTCCAACTGCACCCATTGCCTCAGCGATTTTCTCGCCAATCTCAGGGTCGCCAGCAGAAATTGTGCCTACAGCTGCGATTTGCTCTTTTGTAGAAACAGGTGTTGCTGTCTTTTTGATTTCTTCAACAACTGCCTCGACCGATTTTTCAATGCCACGACGAATTGCGAGAGCGTCGCTGCCAGCTGTAACGTTCTTGATGCCTTCAGAAACGATAACGTCAGCAAGGATTGTTGCTGTTGTTGTGCCATCGCCAGCTACGTCGTTTGTTTTGACTGCAACTTCGCGAACGAGCTGAGCGCCCATGTTCTCGACTGGATCTTCGAGTTCGATGTCACGAGCAACTGTTACGCCGTCGTTTGTGATTGTTGGTGCGCCGTAGGTCTTCTGAAGAGCAACGTAGCGGCCCTTAGGTCCAAGTGTTACCTTTACAGCGTTTGAAAGTTTTGTAACTCCGCGAGCAAGACCACTTCTTGCGTCTGCGTCAAATTTAATTGCTTTTGCCATTTAGCTATCAACTCCTTTTTAGCTTTATGCGTAAACTGCGTAGATGTCGTCGGCTTTAACAAGAATGTAATCTTGTCCGTCTACCTGAATTTCGTTGCCTGCATATTTTGAGTAAACGACTCTGTCGCCCTCTTTAACTGCCATTGGAATCAGGTTTCCGTTGTTGTCGCGTTTGCCTTCGCCAACTGCCAGAATTGTGCCGCAGCATGGTTTTTCTTTGTTGGTGCTGGCGATGTAGATGCCAGAAGCAGTCCTCTCTTCGGCTTCGTCTTGCTTCAAGATGACGCGATCACCTAGTGGTTTCAGGTTCATTTCGTCTCCTTTTTAATTTGTGCCCAGCAATTCCAGGGCTCCTGTAAAACAAAAAGTATTATAGCTACAATTAGCACTCAATCAAGTCGAGTGCTAAAAATACACCTTTTAAGTTATTCACTTTAGATTTTTTGAACAGGTCGCTGGGTGTTTTACCTTATAATTTTCTGCACTTTAATTTGTTTGTCACATTTTGAAGCGGAAGAAGTATCACTTAGAACTAGTGTGGGTTTTGGTTCGTGGATGTTTGTGAAGGGAGGTGCTTTTTAGTGGCTCAAGGCAAAGTAAAGTGGTTCAATAGCGAAAAGGGCTACGGCTTCGTTTCAATGGAGGACAGCGAAGACCTGTTTGTGCACTTTTCCGAAATTCAAATGGAGGGATACAAAACCCTCAAAGAAGGCCAGACGGTCGAGTTCGACATCGTGGACGGAAACGATGGAAAACTACAAGCGGTAAACGTGAGAGTCGTAGAGTAGGTTACTCTAAATATTCTGCAAAATCTGCGAGGGTCTGGCGCCCTCGTTTTTTAGTGTTTTTTACCGCGGGAATCTTTTTCTTTAAGCACTAAAACATCAAAATTTTTGCGTGCTATGTTTTTGCTACGTTTATGTAGAGAAGTGCCCTTAGTGCGCAAGATTTTGCAGGATTTTCTTTTTCTCTATATATAAATGTTTAGAAATGCTCGGAAGCGACGTTGCAAAACCTTAGTTGCGACGAGTAATTTTCGCTGTTACATGCGGTCTTGATTAGCCGCAGTTGTGCTTTTTAGGCGCAGTTTTGCTGCAACCAGTCGAAGACGCGAGCGTGGTAGTTTTTGTCTTCTTCATAAAGACCGTGACCAAGCTTTGCATACATGTGCAGGTCGCATTTTAGCTCACTGGCAATCTCGACGCTCGCCTGCCCAGAGACAACGTGGTCTTTCCACCCGCCGTTCACGAGCACTGGGCATTTGATTTCGTGAAGGCGATCAAAGGCGTTATGCGAAATGCACGCATCTGACATGATTTCATACTGGTCAATCGCCCTACAATGCTCTTGAGCAACTGGGTCTACCGGGTCATTCTCGTGAATTTCAAGCCATTCATCGGAATAGGAAATGTTGCGCATGTATTTAAGTGCGGCTTCGTCGTCTTGCTGTTTTAGCAAGTTAGTCCAGTTCTCTGTCTCGCGAATTGAATCGTTTGGCTTTGAAAGCGTAACTGTCATAACCGCAGCTTTTACAAGCTCAGGGTGGTTAATTGCAAGCCACTGAGTTATCATTCCGCCTTGCGAAAAGCCCTGCACGCAAGCCTCTTTAATTCCAAGCACTTCGCAAAAATCGAAGATGTCTTCTGCCATTTGCTCTGTTGTGTAGCCAGGTGTGATGTTTGGACGGCGCTCAGGGTAATAGCATGTGAATTCTTCTGCATAGGGCGCAGAAAAGCCTTTTCGGCGCTCGACCTGGGCTGGAATCATGATGTAGGAAAGGCCAGGAATCATGATTAGGTTCTTCTCGCCGTGGCCGAATTTTATAAAGGGCAGCTCGTAGTCTTTGATTTTTACGGTGTTGAGTCCTTGCGCAAACATTAATGTTTCCTTTGTTTGTTGTAGTTTGATTTGGCTAAATTCTACCAGCAGGCGTTTAAGGTAACATTATTGCAATGAAGTCGTCGAGAAAAAAACTAATTACAGTCGCAATTATCTTGGTTGTGGCGATTTGTTGCGCTTTTATTGGCGCGGCTGCCTACGTGAAATCGACGATGCCAAACTGGGGTCTAACGGCAGTTAACGCCGTGGCGCAAATCGAAAGTGACGGCTCGATGGTTGTGACCGACCAGCGCACTATTAAAGTGGATGGCAAAAATGCTGTCGCAAACTGGGAAATCGCCGCACCTAACAATAAATCAAAAACTGCAATTGCTGGCGTGCGTTTAATTTCTGAGTCGGACGATGGTGCAAATGTCGAGGTTGTCGCACAAGGCGAGTTTAACGATGACACGCACAAGATGCTCGACAATGACACGATTGCCAAAGATAACCCAGCTACCGAATGGTTTTTTGACGAAGACGACAACTGGTTCTACATCTCGCTTCCAAACTTTGACGATCAAGAAGTTATGGTCGAAGTGACCTATTCAGTTGCAAATGCCTACTACGTCTATGACGACGTGGCGGAAGTTTACTGGGATTACTTGCCAGAAGACAAGCTGAATTTCTTCCAGCGCTTGTTCCAGGAAGACAACAAGATTTCAATCACAGCGCGTGTTCTCATTCCTGTGCTTGAGCAAAATGTGGCTGTGAACGCCGACAACACATGGGGTTGGGGGCACGGCTTTGCAGGCAATGTTGACTTCCTTGAAGTTGGCGGCTACCAATTTACGAGTGAGGCATCCACGCTCGGCGTCACTTCGCGTGCTCACGTGATTTTCCCATCCTCGTGGCTTTCTAACTTCGACAAGTCTTCTGCGATGAATGTGGGCGGTGCTCGAAAAGGTTCAGCCAAAGCCGAGGAGCAAACTTGGAAAGATTCCGACACTGTCAAGGTGGGTAATAGCTTTAAAGTTTCGGCGTTCCTTTGTGCCGTCGCAGCTGCAATTCTTGTAATTAATGCGCTTGCTTTCTGGCGCAAAAAGCATGCCTACGCTCGTCTTTTGAACAATCATTGCGTCGCGAGCGACGACGAGCTTCTGCAAAAGCAGCTCGCCTTTGACGATGGCGTCATTCATTTCAAAAAAGTGGTGCTGCTCTTCGCGGCAGCCTCTTTAATAGCATGTCTTGGAAGTTTGTTTTTGGTGCATTCAATTGTGGGTGCCGTCGCATTCGCAATTCTTTGCTCTATGCAGGTGATTTTCGCTAACTATGCACCTCTAATACACAAATCTTTTCTTGATATAATTTCAAGCTAACAAAGTTAGCAGAAAGGACATTTGAAAATGTCAGAAGAGAATAACGAGAAAACAGGCTGGACTCCGGCCGAAGATTCACAAGAAAC
>JAUMVS010000350.1 GCA_030530045.1 Phoenicibacter congonensis | reverse complement strand
CTGATAAGGAAATGATGAACAACATCGGACTGGAAGGAATGGATGCAGTTGTGATCGCAACTGCAGAACATTTGGATGCCAGTGTTATGGCATTGATGATCGTCAAAGAAATTGGTGTGCCATATGTTCTTGCGAAGGCAGATGGAACTTTAAAAGGAGAAATACTAAAACGTGTTGGAGCCGATGAGATCGTTTATCCGGAAGAAGAGATGGGAGCAAGGATTGCGAACAATCTTCTTGGAGGAAGCATGACAGATCTGTTTGACCTTTCTGTGGATACAAGTATTGTCAAAGTACCGGCAAGAAAAGAATGGATCAACAAATCATTGGCAGATATTAATTTCCGAGGAAAATATAACGTTAACGTCATCGCGATTGAAGGAGAAGGTGGTGTTGACGGAGCTCCAGATCCAACAAAGCCGATCAAAGATGAGGAAAGTCTCGTACTGATCGGTAAGAAAGACGATCTGGTCAAATTAAGAAAATAATAGATCGGAGGTGTTTAAGAATATGATCACAACCACTCAGAATAAGCAGATCAAACAGATCATCAAATTAAAGAAGAGTGCAAGAGAAAGAAGAAAACAAGAATTATTTCTTGTAGAGGGAATTCGTATGTTTACAGAGATCCCAGAAGAATACTTATATAAAGTCTATGCATCTGAAGATTTCTATAAAGAACATCAATCAATTTTTGAACACATGGATGTGGAACTGGTATCGCCGCAAGTTATGAAAGAGATTTCCGATACGATGACACCACAGGGAGTTCTTGCACTGGTGAAGATGATGAAATATTCTTTGGAAGATCTCTTAGAACAGGAAAAACCATTATTTCTGGTGCTTGAGAATCTTCAGGATCCGGGGAATCTCGGAACGATCCTTCGAACAGGAGAGGGTGCAGGGATCAATGGTGTTATCATGAGTCATGATACCGTAGATATTTATAATCCTAAGGTTACGCGTTCCACGATGGGATCGATCTTTAGAGTGCCATTTGTCTATGTCGATGACCTTCTAGAAGTTGCAGAAACGATGAAACAAAAGAATATCATCACGTATGCGGCACATCTAAATGGAACAGACTACACGAAGGAAGATTATCAAAATGGAACTGCATTTTTCATTGGCAATGAGGGAAATGGTCTGACAGATAAGCTGACAGACAAAGCACAGAAGAAGATCAAGATCCCAATGTGTGGTAAAGTAGAATCATTAAATGCAGCCATGGCATCAGGCCTTTTAGTTTATGAGGCAAGGCGCCAGAGACAGGGGGTGGATTAAATGTATGCAGTTTATTGGCTGATCGCATCCGCGGTATTTTTACTTGTTGAGATCATGACACTTGGACTTACAAGTATCTGGTTTGCAGGTGGAGCCGTTGTTGCAGCGATCGCAGCACTATTTGGTGTTCCGTTTTTGGTACAGATGTTGATATTTATCGTAGTGACATGTCTGTTGTTTGCATTGACAAGACCAGTTGCCAAGCGATATTTAAACAGCAGGGTGCAAAAGACGAATACCGATGCATTGATCGGGCAGACAGCACTTGTCAAAGAAACGATCAATAACATGGAAAGCAAAGGGTTGGTTCAGTTAAATGGCCAGGATTGGACTGCAAGAAGCTTTGAGGCTGGAGAGATCATTCCAGA
>JAUMVS010000349.1 GCA_030530045.1 Phoenicibacter congonensis | reverse complement strand
CTTTTATGGGAAAAATTGCAATTACAAATCTGTAAAAACTGCGGCTTGACAGGAGGAGCGAATTGTGCAAGAGTATTTATATATGCAAAACACGCGAGGTGCGCAATGAACGGATATACGATACTTATAATCGACGATGATGAGAATATCGGCAATCTCGAGCAGGAGCTGCTTGAGCGCGAGGGCTACTCGGTTCTGCGCGCTTATTCCGGCACGGAGGCGCTGCTTGTCTTGAAAAGTGCGCAACCAGACCTCGTTTTGCTCGACCTCATGCTCCCGGGACTGTCCGGCGAGCAGCTTTTGCCGCAGATAAAAGGCTGCCCGGTGGTAGTCGTCAGCGCAAAGGCGGATATAAACGGCAAGGTCGACCTGCTTCTGGGCGGTGCAGCCGATTATCTCACCAAGCCCTTTGACACCAAGGAGCTGCTGGCACGCATTGCCGTGCGGCTGCGCGAAAGCCGCGCCGAGCAGCTTTCCGAGAGCTGCACCTATGGTGATATAACGCTCGACGATGTCTCGCGCAGCGTCACCGTCTGCCGGAAGCCGGTTTCGCTCACCAGAACCGAGTACGCAATACTCAAGCTTCTTTTGCTCAACGCCGGGCAGGTTATCGCCAAGTCTACGCTGCTCGAGCGCATAAGCCTCGACACGCCCGACTGCACCGAAAGCTCGCTTAAAACCCACATCAGCCACCTTCGCGCCAAGCTGCGCGAGGTTTCCGGCAAGGACTACATCGAAGCGGTGTGGGGAATTGGCTTTAAGCTTAATCTCAACTGATTCTCAACCGTTTTCTTTACCGCTTTCTCAACCTTTAGCCGCTATGATAACGGCATAAAGGAGGTAATAACATGGAATATGTTCTCAAAACCAACGCCCTTGCCAGGTCCTACGGCGATTTTCATGCGCTCAGCGGACTGAACATGAGTGTTCCCAAGGGCGCTATCTACGGCTTCGTGGGCAAAAACGGCGCCGGCAAAACGACCCTTATGCGCCTTGTCTGCGGACTTCAGGAGCCTACCGGCGGCAGCTACACGCTTTACGGCAAGCAAAGCGGCAGCGCGGATATCGCACTTGCGCGCAAAAGAATCGGCGCCGTTGTCGAAACGCCGTCTATTTATCTTGACATGACGGCGAGGGATAATATAATCCAGCAGTACCGCGTGCTCGGCATCCCATCGGACAATGGTGCTGACGAGCTTCTGGAGCTTGTCGGGCTGCACAACACCGGCAAGAAAAAAGCGCGCCACTTCTCCCTCGGTATGCGCCAGAGACTCGGCATAGCCGTCGCGCTTGCCGGAAATCCCGATTTGCTCGTTCTAGACGAGCCGATAAACGGACTTGATCCGCAGGGCATAATCGAGGTGCGCGAGCTTATCATAAAGCTCAACCGCGAAAAGGGCATAACCGTCATAATTTCAAGCCACATTCTAGACGAGCTTTCGCGCCTTGCAACGCATTACGGCTTCATCGACGGCGGCCGTATGGTGCGCGAAATGAGCGCCGACGAGCTTGAAAGGGCAAGCCGCAAGAGCGTTCACATCAAGGTCTCCGACGCCAAAGCGCTGGCGCTGGTGCTCGACGAAATGGGCGCGGATTATAAGCTTGTTTCCGACACCGAGGCTGACATTTATGCCGATGTCGAGGTAACACCGCTGG
>JAUMVS010000348.1:1233-1660 GCA_030530045.1 Phoenicibacter congonensis | reverse complement strand
TCAATGAGACCCCATTGACCGCCACCGAACCTTTATACGCCAGGAATTTCCCCAATTCATGAGGTGCCTCAATCACCAGCTCATGGGATTCAGCAACCGGCACGAACCGGACAACCGTCCCAATGCCATCGACATGCCCGGAAACAAGATGCCCTCCCAGACTGTCGCCAAGCGCCAGCGCCTTCTCCAGATTGACTTCACCAGGCCTATCCAAGCCAGAAGTCCTGTTCAGGCTTTCACGGGAAACATCCACCTTGAATCCCTGCCCAGTCTTCTCAACGACTGTCATGCAGGCACCATTGATGGCAATGGAATCCCCGATCTGGACGTTATCCATCGGCAAAGCACCGGCATCAACATCCAGACGGACACCGGCATCACCGCCTTCTGACTGTGGGGTAACGGAACGGATCCTGCCGACCGCTTC
>JAUMVS010000348.1:0-1223 GCA_030530045.1 Phoenicibacter congonensis | reverse complement strand
AATCTGCGTCACCTCCCGGATATCCAATGCAATCCGGTCATCCAACGACGGCAGCGCACGGATGCCCAGCATATCCCTGCCCCTGCCCAAGCAGCATGGCGCCATATAGAGCAGCAGCTCATCGACAAGCCCTGCCTCCATCAAAGCCCCTGAAAGGGTTGCCCCGGCCTCGACATGCACCTCATTGATTTCCCGCTCACAGAGAACCCGCATCATTCCTTCAAGGTCAACCCGGCCAGTATCATTGATGGCGGCAAAAACCTCCGCCCCCTTTTCCTTGAGCGCCTCAATCCGGAGCGGGGAGGCATTGGCGGCAAACAGCCAGACCGTGCCCTGCGCCAACACCTTGGCATCCAATGGGGTTTTCAGATGGCTGTCCACAACAATCCGGACAGGCTGGCGGACCACCTCTGGCAACCTGACCGTCAGCTGCGGGTCATCGGTCAGCACCGTCCCGATACCTGTCATCACCGCGTCCGCCTTCATCCGCCAACGGTGCCCATCCAGACGGGCGGCTTCCGAGGTAATCCACTGGCTCTCACCGTTTGGCAACGCCGTTTTGCCATCTAGGCTGGCGGCAATTTTGACCCGTATCCAAGGCCGTCCCTTTTCAATACGGGACAGGAAACCCAGATTCATCTCACGCGCCTGCTCCTCAAGCACGCCACCCAGCACCTCGATACCCGCTTCCTGCAACCGCCTGAAACCTTTGCCTGCCACCTGTGGATTGGGATCCTGCATCGCAGCCACCACCCTGCCGACCCTGGCGCGGACCAATGCCTCCACACAGGGGGGTGTCCGCCCATGATGGGCGCAGGGCTCCAGCGTGACATAAACCGTGGCTCCCTGGACATCCTCGTTCATGGATGCCGCATTGTCCAATGCCTCAATCTCTGCATGATTGCCACCGGCAGGTTGGGTGAATCCTTCACCGATAATCCTGCCATCCTTCACAATCACACAACCCACTCGGGGATTAGGGGATGTCTGGATAGAACACCGTTCCGCCTGTTCCAACGCATGACGCATGAAAAATACATGCTCAGACATGGCAGATACCTCTTCAACCTGCTTTGTTTCCATGGGAACCTTCCCTCTCAGACTGGTATATGTTGAAAGGATTTTACCGTATAAAAAAAACCTGCGGGCATCTTGCAGCCCGCAGGTCCTGATGTTTCCAGCCACCCTGAAGATGGCACCTGACGCCGGTTATTTCTGATAGA
>JAUMVS010000347.1 GCA_030530045.1 Phoenicibacter congonensis | reverse complement strand
AATGTCAGTCCATCCACCCGCAGGACTCCGCCTGCATTCGTGGTATAGGTGCCGACCTTCGTGTTGTTCGCGCGGTACAGGTCAAAGATCGCACCCGCAAGTGCTGTGCCCGTCGTCGCATCCACCTTGGTCAAAATAACACTTCCCACCTGCGGCTTGTTCACGGTATTCGTGACATTGTAGCCGCTGATGGAGGATGTGTAACCATCCACTGCATCCTCGGAAATCGTGTAGCTGATCTCCTTGTGATCCGTGTCATACCGGTTCAGGCCTGTCCAGTTCCAGGACCAGCCGTCCTTCTCGGTGACCGTCTTATGATCGATCTCCGATCCGTTCGCATACAGACGAATCGTAATGCTGCCCGGCCGTGTACCCGCCGCGTTACCATCATCATTCCAGTTCTTCGAACCGGAAACCTGTATCGTCTCCGGCGTGTACCTGTTCGTGATCGTGAAGCCCTTCGTAATGTCTCCGCTCACACTCTTCGTGTAGCCCGCCGGCGTATTCACCTCATCAGCGGAATACTCCACCAGCTGGCCATTATAGTACTTCGGAAGATCACTCCACGAAGCCTTCCAGCCATTGGCGGCCTTCAGCGTCGCGGTCTTCGAAAGCCCTGTGATCTCCGATCCACCCACCTTCGCCGTCAGCTTCACGTCGATCGAAGCAGGACGCTTGTTGTCACGGTTGTTGTCATCGTCCCAAATCTTGGTGATGGAAGTACTCGTCTCCTCAGACCTATAAACGTTTGTGAACGCGGCGGTCTTGATCTCGCTCTCTTTCGAGGTCGCTGCCACCTTGTCTGCATTCTCTTCCGTTACCGCTTTCCCGTTGATCGTTACACTGTAGCCATCCTTCGTGTAGCCGCTCTCCGTGAACGTGATCTCCGTCCCTACCGGCACGTTTTCGATCGTCCACTCATAAGGGTCTCCCGTCTTTCCGGTTCCCTTCTCCGCATTCTTTGCCGTGAACACTGTGTCATTGTAGCTGTTTGTGATCTGGAAGCCATCCGGCAGACTGTCCAGTCCGCTGAACAGCTTCGTCACCTTCACGCTCGACGTCTTCACTTTAGCATTCGAAATCGTGAGTGTATTTCCACCTATAATAAGATGCACTTCCTTCTCTATGGCTGCGCTTGCCTGTTTCTGGAATTCTTCAGCTTTACTCAGGCCTCCATCTGCATAAAGAATAAAATAATATCCCTCTCTATATTCCTGTGAAATTGTGCGTCCTTCTGGTGCATTTGTCTCCTTTAAGCAGTACAGCGTATAAGTGGTACTGTCTGCTTTCACAAGGGACATCTCCGTAAAACTTATCTCCCCGTTTTCCTTAGTGGTTCCTACTTTAGGCTGCTCCAAAGCAGGGCCATTCGCACCTATCTTCGGACTTTTATTTTCCATTGCAACCGTGGAAAGCTCAAACTTAGCTCCTGGAAGAGGTGTTGAAAGGCTTTCTTCTGCAACCTTCTTTATTTTAATAGTATTTGCATCTCCTCTGATCCAAGATGAGTTTACGGTAGCAATATGCCTTTTTTCCACAGAATCTGTGAAAGTATCTTCCCCAATCAACTCTGCCGTATTAGAAAATGGCATGCTTGTTCCAGACGGATTTTGAACTATTACTTTATAAGTAAAGATAATATATTTCTCATCGGGCACGGTTAC
>JAUMVS010000346.1 GCA_030530045.1 Phoenicibacter congonensis | reverse complement strand
TGAAAACGGTATTACAATGAACAGCTACTTTGTGGATAATCCCGATATGATTATGGGCGAAATGCGCCTGATTTCCGGTCCGCACGGTCCGACGCCTGCCTGTATCGCCTATGAGGACAGAAGCCTTGCAGAACAGCTGTCGGAAGCCGTAGAGAACATTCACGCAGAAGTTACGGAGTATGAGTTTGAAACACTTGCCGACGAGGAAGAAGACCTTTCTATTCCCGCCGAACCCGATGTCCGCAACTTTTCATATACGATTGCAGACGGCAAAATCTACTACCGTGAAAACAGCCGTATGAACCCCGTGGAGGTTTCTGTTACAGCCGAAAACCGCATTAAGGGAATGATCGGCATTCGCGACTGCGTTCGCACTCTTATTGAGTACCAAACCGAGGATTTTCCCGATTCGTATATTGAGAATGAGCAGAAAAAACTCAATGAACTGTACGACGCATTTTCAAAGAAATACGGGCTGATCAATTCCCGTGCGAACAATTCCGCTTTTAATTCGGATTCATCCTATTGTCTGCTTTCGTCTCTTGAAATTTTGGACGATGAGGGTAATTTCATCCGTAAAGCGGATATGTTTTCAAAGCGGACGATCAAGCAAAAGGTTACCGTCACAAGCGTAGATACCGCGTCCGAAGCATTGGCACTGTCCCTTGCCGAAAAAACAAAAATAGATATCGAATATATGTGCTCGCTCACGGGAAAGTCGGAAGAAGAAATTGCCGAAGATCTCAAGGGCGTTATTTTTTTGAATCCGAGGTATTCCGAAAGGTCAAGGGAGCTAAAATATTTACCTGCTGACGAGTATCTGTCCGGTAATATCCGCGAAAAGCTTAATGAAGCAAAGACGGCGGCAGAAGATGACAGCAGCTTTGAAATCAATGTAAAGGCTCTAACCGAGGTTATGCCGAAAGACCTTTCCGCAGGTGAGATATCTGTGCGCTTGGGGGCTACTTGGATACCGCCCGAGGATATTGAAAGGTTTATGTTTGAGCTTTTCGGTACTGCACGGTATATATCTTTTAATATTCACGTGCATTACAGCGAGTACACGGGTGAATGGAATATTGAGGGCAAGTCCTATGACCGCAACAATGTCAAGGTCTATAACGCTTACGGCACAAACAGAATCAACGGGTATAAGAACATCGAGGAAACGCTGAACCTGCGTGATGTGCGTGTGTTCGATTATGTTGAGGACGAAAACGGCAATAAAAAGCCCGTACTCAATAAGAACGATACCGCTGTCGCACAAGGTAAGCAGCAGCTTATAAAGGATGCCTTTGCCGACTGGATATGGAAGGATCAGGAGCGCCGCGACAGGCTGTGCAAGCTCTATAACGAAAAATTCAACAGCGTCCGTCCGCGAGAATATAACGGCGAGCACCTGAACTTTGTAGGTATGAACCCGGAAATTACGCTCAGACCGCATCAGGTCAATGCCATTGCTCACATTCTTTACGGCGGAAACACCTTGCTTGCGCACGTTGTCGGAGCGGGAAAAACCTTTGAAATGGTTGCGGCGGCACAGGAATCCAAGCGGCTCGGTCTCTGCAATAAGTCCTTGTTTGTAGTCCCGAATCATCTGACGGAGCAATGGGCTTCGGAGTATCTGCAGCTCTACCCATCGGCAAATATTTTGGTCGCGAGTA
>JAUMVS010000345.1 GCA_030530045.1 Phoenicibacter congonensis | reverse complement strand
GTCCATGAAAGCGTCGAGCTCGTCAACGCTGCATACTGCGGGAACGACCTTCTCGCCGCCGTCCTGCAGAGGAATAACGCAGTATATATCCTCTCCGTAGACGCATATTTTTATACTTTCATGAGGATCGCTTTCGCCGCTGCGGATAAAACTGATCTCATAGATCCTGTCGGCTGTCTCCTCCGGCAGCTTTTCAAGCTCCGCTTTGTCCTGCTGCTTATCCCCGGCGGCCGGAGTAGCCACCGGCTTCTCCTCGGCAGGCTTAGCCGTCGGAACGGGAGTACCCGCGGGTACATCGCCCTGCGAATACTGCACGTCGGCGCCAAACAGCAGCTTGAGAAGCTCGCATCGAATATCCTCGCTGTCTATCTCAATACTGACAGGAACAAGTTCTTCGGACCTTGCGCTCTGTACCGCCGAGTCGGCAGCCTGCTCCGCGACGGCCGCGCTCTCCGCGGCAAGCGCTTCGTTCGCCTCCGTCTCATCCGACTGCGGCGCGGCAGCCGTCATGGGGGCCCTTGAAAAGAAGGATCTGAAGCCGCGAAAAACGGTATTATCCTCCGCGAGGTCCTTATCGCTTCCGCTCTCGCTTTTATCGGAAGGTGCGGCGGGAGCAGCAGGTGCGGCGGGAGCGGCCGCCGGAGCATTGCTCACGGCCGGGGTCTGAGCCGCAGGCCGGGAATCCGGTGTCCCGGCGTCTGACACGGCAGGCGTCTGTGACGATGGAACAACGGCGGGGACGCCGCTCTGCACCTGACCGCTCCCGAACGTAGCCGTGGGCGGAGCGGTGACGACAGGTGTCTGGGTCTGCACCGGCTCAGGCGCAGCGGTCCGGACCGGAGGCGCCGTGCTGCGCGGGGGCTGAGTGTATACAGCGCCGGGGCCGGCGCCGCTGTATTCGTCGTGCGGCGTCTGAGTTGCGGCCGGCGTGGAAACAGGAGTATTCACGGAAAAGCCGCTGCCGGCGTTTTGAGTATTGCCGCTCATGCCGGGCGCGGCAGTCTCCAAAGCGGGCTGAGCCGCGGACTCCGGCAGGCCGGCCGGCGCTGCGGATGCGGGCGCGGCATAAGCGTCGTTCTGTACAGCCTGAGCATCTGCGCCGCGTATGACCGAGGTCTCCGACATATCCGCCGGGGATATGCCGCGGGCCGCGAGGAGCACGACCGCCACACACGCGGCGGCGGCAAGTACGTTCCTGACCGGTTTGGGTATGGTGCGGCGGACCCTGCGATGTTTATTAATGAGCGCGGTGCGCCGTACACCGGCCATTATGTTTTCATGCAGACCTTCCGGCAAAGTCTCCGTATCCTGTCCGATTATCTCGGACAGCTGGGAGAACACCGCGTACATGGCGTTGCACTGAGAGCAATGTTCCATGTGCGCAGAAAGGGCGAGGCGCTCGTCTTTACTCAGCTCCTCGTCAGCCATACTGCTGATGAGCTCCTGATACCGTTCGCACTCTGTCATTGACTCTCACCGCCTTTCATTTTCCCAGACGATGAAAATTCAGGAATGTTCCCGTCATTTATCAAAAAAGAACAAAGTCTTTTTCTGGCTCTGAAAATTCTGGACTTGACCGTGCCGACCTCAAGGTGCAGCGCCTTTGATATCTCCTCGTAGCTAAAGCCCTGTATCTTGCGCAGGAGAAGTATCTGCCGGTAATCCGG
>JAUMVS010000344.1 GCA_030530045.1 Phoenicibacter congonensis | reverse complement strand
CATACACCTTTACCGTCATCTTGCCATACTGCAGTTCCCGAACCGGCTGAATCCTATTTTCCATTGTAGCTTCTCTCCTTTATTTTGTTTTGCTCGCCAAGTCAATCAGATAAATGTTTCCCCTATCCTCCCCACCTCGGTCGGTGGCAAACACCACGTACCGATCATCGTGAGAAAACGAGGGATGCGGGTGGACGAAGTTTCCCGACATGGTGGACGCGTGCACCGCAAGCGGCCGGAACACGCAGGTTTTCGCCACGTCGTCAAGAACGACCTCGTTGATGCAGTCGTCTCCGTCGCACACGATCATCCGCCCATCGTGACTCATGATCGAATGTCCCGCCTGCTTTCCCTCGGGCTTGCAGCGGTAAATCCGCTCATGGCCGCCGTCCGCATCGCAGATGCCCCACGTATTGCCGGTCTTTATGAACACAGGCTCGTTTCCATATGAAAACAGCTTTCCATGGAAGGCGACGTGCCGGCCGTCGGAGGTGTAATATTCGTGCGTACGGTGCTCGTTGGGCTTTTCATTGCCGATGGGGCCGCCATCCTGCCCGCTCAGATGCGCGCGCCATACGCGCTGGTGCGTGCAATGATAGCCCCACACACAATACATGAACCACTCCGGCTCAGTCGGGCTGCATTGCACGTGGTCGATGCGCTGATTGCGGTACAGGATCGTGGTTTCCTCTCCGCTGCGCAGGTCGATGCGAAAGACCCGCCAGAGCGGAATTTCAAACACATCCCCGGCGTCATTGCCGTGGTGCATCATGTGCGTTTTCGCGAAGGTTACCAGATACCTTCCGTCGCAGGTCACGGCAAGAGAGCCGAGCGGCTCCTTCGACACATACACCGTCCGCGCTTCCAGCGTGTGCACGTTCACGGCAAACACATGGTACGGATCGCCATAGTACAGCACGTCGGACGCCTTGTCGTAATACGAGCGATCGATTCGAATGTCCCGCACGTCGGTCAGCTGCTGATATTCTCCCGTCAGGAAGTTCAGCCGGTAATAGTTTTCCTGTCCGCCGCGCAGCGCCGAAAACAGAAGCTCGCCTTCCCTGCCCGTGAACGGGTTGGAGGTGAAATACATATGCCGGTTTCCGTCCTCCTGAATCGGCCGAATGACCCGATAGCCCGTCCGCTCATCGATATACGAAATGGGTCTGCTCTGAAAAATCTCTCCTACTGCCATGCTGTCTCCTCATTTCTCAGAAGAATCCGCCTGCTTCTCCAGTTCTTCGGCCATTGCCTGCTCGTGATACTGACCCGGCGTCATGTGGAAACGCTCCTTGAACACGCGAATGAAGTTGCTCACGTTGTAATACCCCAGCGAATTGGCCACCGCGCCGACGACCGCGCCGGGCTTGCGCAGCTCCTGCGCCGCCTTATCCAGCCGCTTTCCGGAAACATACTCCTTGAAGTTAATGCCCGTCCACGCCGGGAAGGAGGTCGAGAGGTAATTCGGGTGTTTCTCAAAATGCGCCGCCACGTTGGCCAGACTGACCGCATCAATGTCAAACGCATTGACCCTGCCGTCGATATACGCGAGAATGCCGCTCGCCATCGCGTTCTGCGCCACCGGCTTGATCAGCGTCGCGCGCAGTTCAAAGAAGCGATGCAACGCGTCCTTCAGAAGCATGAACGCCTGAGAAAGATCGCTGGCTCCCG
>JAUMVS010000343.1 GCA_030530045.1 Phoenicibacter congonensis | reverse complement strand
TGAACGGTTCCGGGAAATCCACTTTTGCAAAGAACCTGAACGGTCTGATGCTGCCCACACAGGGCACGGTTTTTGTCAACGGAATGGATACAAAGGATGAATCTGCTTTGTGGAAAATCCGGCAGAATGTGGGAATGGTATTTCAGAACCCCGACAATCAGATGGTGTCTGCCATTGTGGAAGATGATGTGGCGTTTGGCCCGGAAAACCTGGGGATTGCTCCTCCGGAAATTCGGGAACGGGTGGATATGTCTTTAAAAGCGGTGGGGATGTATGACCTGAGAAAAAAAGCGCCCCATATGCTTTCCGGCGGTCAGAAACAGCGGATTGCCATTGCCGGTGTTGTGGCGATGGTTCCCGAATGTATTGTTTTTGACGAACCGACGGCGATGCTGGATCCTCAGGGAAGGAAAGAGGTGCTGGATATCATCGACACCCTGAACAAAAAGGTGGGAAAAACAGTGCTTCTGATTACCCATTTTATGGACGAAGTGGCAGGGGCAGACCGGGTCATCGTGATGGAGAACGGCAGGGTGGTTATGGATGGAACGCCCCGGGAAATCTTTGTTCGGGTAGAGGAATTGAAACGGTTGGGGTTGGACGTGCCTTTTGCGACGGAGCTGGCCCACAGACTGCGGGAAAGGGGAATCGAAATCCCGGAGAATGTGATATTTATGGAAGAACTGGCCGATTATATTGCGGAGCATACCGGTGCCGGAGGGCAGGGATAATCGGACTGGGGGGAATGTTGTATCCCGGTGCCGGGCGAGGCAGGAGACGGGATCATCCGCATGATGGAGGATAAAATGTCGATCAGGATTGAAAATTTGACCCACATTTACAACAAGGGACTGAGTTATGAGACCGTAGCCCTGGATCATGTGAGTCTGACAATAGAAGACGGAGAATTTGTAGGAATTATCGGCCATACCGGGTCCGGGAAGTCCACATTGATTCAGCACATGAACGGGATCCTGAAGCCGGATTCCGGCAGCGTCGTGGTCAATGGAGTAGATATTACGGAAAAAGGAGTAAAACTGGCAGATATCCGAAAAAAAGTGGGATTGGTGTTTCAGTATCCGGAGTATCAGCTTTTTGAGGATACGGTGGCGAAAGATATCGCCTTTGGCCCCGGAAATCTGGGACTGGCTCCGGAGGAAGTGGATTTTCGGGTGCGGGAAGCCATGGAAATGGTGGCGCTGGATTATGAGATTTTTGCGGAACGATCTCCTTTTGAACTGTCCGGCGGCCAGAAAAGAAGAGTCGCCATTGCAGGGGTAATCGCGATGAAACCGGAGGTTCTGATTTTGGATGAACCTACGGCGGGACTGGATCCCAGGGCTCACGGGGACATCATTGGGATGCTTCAGCGGCTGCATCAGAGGTCGGAATGTAATATTCTCCTCGTTTCACATAATATGGAGGATATGGCGAAAATTGCGGATCGCATTATTGTAATGGACAAGGGCCGTGTTTTTGCCCAGGGAACGCCCCGGGAGATTTACGGAAATTCAGAGGAACTGCTTCAGATCGGATTGGAAATTCCCCAGGCGATGAAATTTGTTTCTTTGTTGGAAACAAGAGGCCTGACGGTGAAAAGGGATATTATGACCATGGAAGAAGCGGTGGAGGAGGCAGAAAGACTGCTGAGGAATCGATTATGATCAGAGATATT
>JAUMVS010000342.1 GCA_030530045.1 Phoenicibacter congonensis | reverse complement strand
CCTGAAGTTCTACGCTTCCGTGCGCTGCGATATCCGCCGCATCGGCCAGATCAAGGGCACGGATGGCTCCGTTTCCGGCAACCGCACCAAGTTGAAGGTGGTCAAGAATAAGGTAGCCCCGCCCTTCACCGAGTGCGAGTTCGATATCATGTATAATGAGGGTATCTCCTCTGTGGGCAGCCTGATCGATTTGGCTCTGGAGTATGATATCATTCAGAAGCGCGGTTCCTGGTTCAGCTACAATGGTGGCCAGCTTGCCCAGGGACGCGACGGTGCTAAGGAGGCCCTGCGTAACAATCAGGCCTTGTATGACGAGATTACCGCCGCCGTGCTGGCCAAGATGGACGCCGCAAAGTAATCCTAACCCTTCCGCCTCCCCGATAGCTGACCGATGCTTGCCGGGGAGGCGTCTTTTTATGCCTATACCTTCCCCCCGGTCTCGGTATGAACTTCCGCTCATGCCCCGTATGGACACCCCGGAGGAGGTTTTGCAATACGCTGCTACCTGTGCCGAGGCCGCTGATCTTGCTAATTGGCATTTTGAGTTGACAAATCGCTATACGTCCCGCCTTGGTACCTGTCAGCCCCGTGGGCTCCGTATTGTCTTTTCCCGGCGTTTTGTGGAACAGTGTCTCCCTTGGCCTTCTCCTTACCTCCGGGAGCTCATTTTGCACGAACTGGCACATGCTCTCGCTTATATCTTTTACCGTGCCGGGGGACATGGTAGGCCGTGGCGGAGAATGTGCGCAGCTCTCGGCCTACCGAACGCTCGCGCCACAATCTCGCTTCCTCCTGATTTGAGATGTGCCGTGTCGCCGAGGATGCCGCCCCGATACGTTCTTTGCCATGATGAGAGCGGTGAAGTATATCGACTTTATCGCCGCATCCCTCATGGGCTTGCATCTACCCTGCACTACCGCTACATCAAGGGACGTAAGGAGGAGACTCTCCACCACCGCGTTTTGCGCCCCTACACCCCGGAGAATGCTGCGGATGAGTAGGATATGCGTGTCGAGAAGGTGCCTGATCTACATTAAAATGAAATAATAGGGGCGTTGTCTCATCTTATTTATTGACTTGCGTTTAACGGGGGAATACAATGAACTCGTCCGGATGGTCCGGACTTAACATACAAACGAACTGAATACATATGAATCCTCCCTTCACCCCCGCACCTGCTCCGCAGCCCCCCGGTCCCCTCCCACATGGCAAAGGCCATTCTGACAACGCTTTTCTGTTTCCTGCCTTTCGGCATTGTGGCTATCGTTAAGGCCAGCAAGGTAGACTCCCCGCTTGCCGCCGGCCGGCGTGATGAGGCCATTCAGGCTTCGAAGGAAGCCGATAAATGGAGTAATTGGGCCATTCTGGCGTCGCTTATCTTAAGTGGTGTCGTCTATGTGATTGATAAGCTGACATGAGAGCATTGTTGATTCGCGTTGTGTGCGTGACAGCTTTGCTCTCGTGTCTTTTTGTCTTATGCTACGCCTATTCGTCGCAGATATCGGAGTGGGTGACAGCTCTTTCCCCGGGGTGTGTATTTCGCCGTCTGACCGGTATCAAATGCCCCGGCTGCGGCGGAACGCGTGCCTTTAAGGAGTTGCTCCACGGGCATATTATTGAGGCCCTGCGCTATAACATGTATTGGCTGCCCTCTTTCTTTATTCTTCTACAAGAGCT
>JAUMVS010000341.1 GCA_030530045.1 Phoenicibacter congonensis | reverse complement strand
TAAAAAGGCAGCACCACTAAAGCGCTGCCCTTTATTGAATGCCCTATTGCTTGTTAAACTGCTAGTTCGGGAATTTCAAACCCATCTTCCAAGGCGGTTTCGAGCCACTGCTTCTTTGCATCTTCAATGTTCTCCAAAGCCTGCTCTTTTGTTTCTGCACAAGAAATGCATCCTGGCAAATCGGGAATCGAAACCACGTACCCACCTTCATCAGGGTCTTCAATCACCTCCATTCGATAATCCATCGCCATGTAATCTTCTAACGTCTTAGCCATGAACAACCTCCCTTCATTGGCTTTACAAACAATAATAATAGGCCTTTACGCTGCAGATTTGATGATGTAACGTTGGACGATGCCGATGATGCCGACTGCAATGAGAACGAGTGATGCAAAAATCCACAGGTAATATCCAGTTCCGAGAGACAGTGCAGCAGCATCAGAGACATTGTTCGTTTTTGCAAAGTCGATGAGCGCAGGCGCTGGCATTTGTGACGCAATGCTAACAACACCCCAAATAATCAAACGAATGTGGCGCGATGAATTTTCCTTGACGACAAGAAGATCTACAGCTGCCAAAGCTGCGGGCAAAAGGAAGATCAGAAGCACGCCCGAGAACTGGGCACTTTGAGAATAGGACCCCATGAATGCCATGAGTGTCGACAATGAGAAATTCATCATCCCTTGCGGCAACTCAATTCCTTGGATTTCTGGAAGAAAGAAAGAAATAACAATCAAAACAACTGCGGTGAAGCCAACGATGTCCCAGATGGAACGACCTCTTATAAACGATGCGTTGGAATTGTCGAGCTTGCTCTGAAGACCAGAAATGCCACTTGCAACTTTCGCTGTTGCTGGCATAGACTGCGCAGTAGCTGCCTGCGCTGGCCTCGTTTGCTGCACTGGCTGAGCTGGTCTTGTTTGCTGAACAGGCTGAGCCGGCATAGACTGAGTTGAATAACTTTTTCCGTTTGCAGGTGCAGCTTGCGATGGTGCAGCTTGAACACCTAATTGTTGTCCGCAGCCTCCGCAGAATCTTGCGCCTGCCGGGAGTTCCTTTCCGCATTTTGGACAAAACATCAATACCTCCTAACAACTGAGATGTTTACGAACTGGAATTAGTGTAAGGTGCAAAATCTCAAAAAAGTTGCGCAACTTTTTTGGCATAAATGCGTCTAGCATTCGAAACGAGGACGAGCAAAGCCAGCCTAGCCTTGATACCTCCTGACCTTGTTCGTCCTCCCAAAAGAAACGTTTCTCGGTCCAAATCATTAGTAAAGGAGGTAAAGAAAAGGCCCTGCAAGTAGAGCCTTTGAGTGATTAATTTTGAAAACCCGCCCAAGCGGCGTTTCCTACTCCCAGTTTGCTGGGGTAACTGGATATTTCGCGCACTTGCGAGCAGCTGCCATGTAGGCATTGATGTTTTCAAGCGATGCCTGAACTGGAATGTCGCAGCCAGGAGCAATCGTGAAACCACGAGGGTTATCCCAGCATTTACTAAAGACAAAAATGATTAATAAAACCCCGACTTAAAACAACCATTCTGCAACCAAAAACAGCATGCAGAAAGTTGCAATCAGAAGACTCAAAAGTGAAATAAGCACAAAACGTGCAGCAGAGAATTTAGAAAGCCGTTCGGCTTCAAAAAGTGCAAAACTTGGGTGAAAGTTTAAAACAGA
>JAUMVS010000340.1:805-1683 GCA_030530045.1 Phoenicibacter congonensis | reverse complement strand
TGCACCTGCCGTATTGCGGCAGGTGCAGGGCTTAAATAATAGTTATAACAAATCAAAAATTACCGAGTAATGGCCAAGAAATCAAAACCATACGGCGGGGGGAAACTGGGGGATGATGACCGTTTCGGCGGCCGAGAAGGCGGCCAGCTTTTCGGCTAAGATCGGGACAACGACATTCTCGGTCTCAAAGTGTCCTGCGTCGATCAGGCAAAGGCCGAGGGACTTTGCAAGCAGCAGATTGTGATGCTTTACATCGGCGGTGACAAGGGCGTCTGCGCCGGCTTTAAGGGCGGGGGCAATGAAATCCTCCCCTGCGCCGCCGCAAAGAGCAACCTTGGCTATTTCCTTGCCGCTTAGCACGGCCTTTGCTTTTGTTGAGAGCTTTTCTGCAACGAATTTCGCAAAATCACGGTCGGACATGGGCCGCTTTAATGTGCCCGTTCTGCCCATTGGGGGAAAGTCGCCGCCGTCGTTTTCGGAGAGAGGAGCGATGTTTTCAAGCTCCAGCGCCTTTGCCAGCGCGTCGTTTACTCCGCCCCTTGCCGCGTCGAGGTTGGTGTGTGCCGATATGACGGCAATGTCGTGCTTGGCGAGAAGGTAGGGCACGCTGTCGGTCTGAAGCCGTTTGAGAGGATTAAAAATAACGGGATGGTGGCTGACTATCAGGTCAATGCCGTTTTGGACGGCATATTCCACCGCTTGGGCGGTGACATCAAGCACCGCGCCGATCTTGTTTATTTCTCTTTGCCCGTCCCCCACAAGCAGTCCCGCATTGTCGAAGGGCAGGGCGGTATTAAAGGGGGCAAAGGAATCTATAAATTCCAAAATGTCAATAACCTTCATACTATCACCTCATATTTTTATGTTGTGCTTTTTAT
>JAUMVS010000340.1:0-795 GCA_030530045.1 Phoenicibacter congonensis | reverse complement strand
TCGATCGCTTTGCCGGAATTTCGTCGGTTGCTTGTCGGGTCAGGCCCGGCTTTTTGCACCGTCGTTTATCAGGCTGTCGATTTGTTCTTTCAGCGCTTTAAGAGCCGAGGTGTCGGCGCCGGTGCCGCTTTGCCCGTCTATCTGCCGTTCGAGCGTTCTCGAAAGCTTTTTAAAGTATTCAAATTCCGCACATTTGGGGCTTTTGCAAAGAGTGCCGACAAAGGCCTCATAATCGGTCAGCTCCCGACTCTTTCCGCAGTACTCGGCCCTCATAACGATATATACCCGCTTGCCCTCGCAAACCGCCCGTTCCCTTGTTATTTCAAAGCCGTTTTTGTAAAGCCACCGCCGCAAAATGTCGGGGTCGGACATGGGCTGGAGTATAAAGGCCTTGCTTTCTCTGTAAGGGCAGTTTTCGAGTATTTCGCAGATGAGTATTCCGCCCATTCCGGCCATAACCGCCTCGTCGAATTCATCCTTTTTTATGCTTTTCAGTCCGTCTGAAAGCCTTGTTTCAATGACGTTTGATAGTCCCGCCGTTTTTATGTTGCTTTTTGCCGATGCAAGGGGACCTTTTCTAAGGTCGGAGGCAATGGCTTTTGGGCATTTTCCGCTGCTCACAAGAAATATGGGAAGGCTGCCGTGATCGGTACCGATGTCGGCGACGGCGGCATTTTCGGTCACAAAATCGGCGGCAAGAGCAAGACGGCTTGAAAGTTTTTTCGCGTTCATATACACCTCGGGATTGATTTTTTTTGATCTGTATGTTATATTGTCCTTCGGGAGTTGATTAAA
>JAUMVS010000047.1 GCA_030530045.1 Phoenicibacter congonensis | reverse complement strand
GATGAAGGGGCCTTCTTTAACCAAGACGCAGTTGATCGGTTAATCTTTCGTGGATACGAAGACGAGGAAGAGGAACGTTATCAAGAGATTTACGCTGAGTGGGAAGCTGATCTTGATATCAAGAAGGCTAAAACGCCGGAATAATGTATCCATCTTCCAGATGAAGTAATACGGCGCCAAATTCGATAAGTTTACATCCTTAAAAGCTAGAAAGTTAACGTTGGAAATCACACAGTTACGGTGTTCTGCTACTGTGTGATTATTATAAATAGCGTTAAAACCGCATGAAATTGTCATGAAATCTTCATAAAAACATCATTAATAACATTAGAATGACGTTAAATCGAAAAGAACTTTATAACGAAGGTATGCTACTATGAATGACAATTCATAAAGAAAAGAGGTATATACCATGGAAAATCTAGTAATTTCAGTTTTTAATACAGAGAGTGAAGCTTATCAATCTTTTACTGATTTAAAGGCTTTTAGACAGACGGTCAATACAAGGGTCGCTCAAATTGCGTTGGTGAAAAATGAGCATGGTCGTATTGTTGAAAAGGACCGCTATGACTTTGAAGATTCGACGACAGAAGCAACCTTAACCGGAGGCTTGGTCGGGACTCTTATTGGTTTATTAGGGGGACCAATTGGTGCTTTATTTGGATATGGTGTTGGTAGTATCTACGGCATGACGGCTGGTGATACAACTGAAAGTACGGAAGCAGGTCTAATTGATGTTGTTTCTCAAAAACTGGTAGATGGGGAAACAGCGGTTATTGCCCTGGTCCAAGAAACAGATGAAAGTGTTATTAATACTTACTTTACCAAATATGATACCCAAATTATTCGTTGGGATGTTGATACAGTAACCAACGAAGTAGAAGCGGCCTTGAAAGTGCAAGAAGATCTTTATAATCAGGCACGTGCTGAAATGAAAGCTAAGCGTAAAGCTGAACGCCAAGCAAAAGTTGATGAATTGAAAGCAAATATCAAGACGACATTTGAAAAATTAAAACCTTAATGATTTCATCTTAGTAGGCTTCTTGTGTAATAGCAAGGAGCCTCTTTTAGAACATTTAAAATAGGTAGGAAAGTTATTTTTTGGTTTCTTTGAATCAAGATGCTGAGCAAGGGGAGTAGTTTTTTGAGTCAAAATATTGAACAAATTAGAGACAATAATAGTCAAAATACAAAGTTAAAAGTAGGGATTTTGGGAATATCCTTATTCTTACAAGCAGCTAGTTGTAATGTTGCAGCTATTCCGCAAATTGTGGCAACTTACCCTAATATGACTACCACAACCATTCAAGCCCTATTCACCATACCATCCTTTACGGTTATGCTATTTATTCTATTTAGTAATGCTTTTATTCAATGGTTTGGAAAACGGAATACGGTTATTATTGGTTTATTAGCGACCTTAATTGGAGGGGTGGGGCCTTTCTTTGTCTCTAATTTTATTTTGGTTGTCATATTGCGTCTTTTAGTTGGTGCTGGGATCGGCCTTTATACATCACTAGGTGTTTCTCTAATTGGAGATTGCTTTAGCGGCAAGGAACGAAAGTCTTTGATTGGTATCCAAGGAGCCATGGGAACTTTGGGTCAAAGTTCGCTAACCTTTGTTGCGGGTTGCCTCTTAGGGATTAGTTGGCGTTCTACTTTTTTGTACTTCTTGTTTGTTATTCCGGTCCTACTTCTCTTTATGCGGGGCTATACCAAAACAATTGAAAATGAAACAAGTGTTGTAGAAGAAAAGGAAGCAGCGGAGGAGACTTCCGTTTCTGAAACAGGTGCTCGTATTTCTCCATCCATCTGGGTATCATTTGTGATGCTTTTCTTATATTTTGCCGCTTTCCTATTAGAACAAACTAATTCAGCCCTAGTTGTCTCCCAAAATAAGCTGGTTAACCAGAATTGGCTATCTGCTGAAATTGCCATTGCAGGCCTGATTGGGGCTGCTTTCTCAGCTGGCTATTCTAAAATTTTTATGGTTTTGAAACATTATACGCCCGTTGTTGCAGTTGGTTTGTGTGCCCTAGGTTTTGTCCTCAGTGCACAGGCAGACAATATGCTTGTTTTCTTTTTTGCTCTTGTCTTAATGATGCTTGGTAACTTGATTATCCCCTATGTCTACGATGTTATTTTAGGGGAAGTGGATCATTCTATCAGTAATTTAGTGATTTCTATTGCGCAAATTTTCAATAACTTAGGAGCTTTTGCCTCCCCTTATGTCATTGCATTTTTGAGTAGTGTTGTCAATAAAAAGACCGCTGTAGATCAAATGATGATTGGAGCTTTTATTCTGGCTGTTGTAGCACTTGTCTTCTTAGTGATGGCCTTATTTAGGAAAAAAGAGGCGATGAAGGTAGCTTAATGTTTTAGTATTGATTGGAGTAAATAATAATGGTAGAAAAAAATCGAACAGTTATCACAACTGATGGGGAAGTCGATGACATGAATTCCTTCATGCGGTATTTGCTGTATAGTAATGACATTGATACCGCTGGAATCATCTTGACGAGCTCCATTTATCACTATGCCGGAAATGGAATGGATGTTGAACCATTCCGCTGGACAGGAGAACGATGGATTGGGGATATACTGGATGCCTACGAAAAGGTTCATCCGAATCTAAAAAAACACGATCCAAATTATCCAACCGCGGACTACTTACGGAGTATTTATCATATTGGTAATATTTCTAATGCTGGCGAGATGGAAGAAGTAACGGATGGTTCTCGTTTCTTGGAAGAACTCATTTTAGATGATGATCCAAGAACCCTTTATATTCAAACTTGGGGTGGGACTAATACGACAGCTAGAGCTTTGAAATCTATCGAGGAACGGTATATGGATAGTCCGGGGTGGGGAGATCTCAAACGGAAAATTGAAGAAAAATTAGTAATATATATCATTCTTGATCAAGATGTTACGTATGCGGATTATATTGCTAAACATTGGAAGATTCCTGTTCTCAATGATCGTTTCAATTTCTGGTATTTCGCTTATTTTTGGAAAGAGGTTAACCCTGCCTTAACTAGTCGATTAGAGAGTAAATGGCAACTAGGTAAAATTCATGATAAACATAATCCTCTTTTATCAAAGTATGCTCTCATTGGTGATGGTAATTTAATCCCGGGTGAGTTATATGAAGAACAGCGTGGAACTGATGAATTTTTGACCAAACATCCAGAATATAAACGTTACGACTTCATTTCTGAGGGAGATTCGCCATCTTATCTTTATCTCCTAAATAATGGGTTAAGGAATGCTGAAAACCCGGAATACGGAGGATGGGGCGGACGTTTTGAGCAGGTCCGGGTATCTTTATACAATAATAGTGCTGTTGATTATAATCCGTATACTAAGCGTTTTGAAGCAGAGTATAGCTTGACGCGTTGGTTTGACGATATTCAAGATGATTTTGCAGCAAGGGCTTCATGGTGTTTGGCGGAAAATTTTGAAGATGTCGCGCATTATCCGGTAGTGGTAAGAAATCACCTCGATAAAGAGGTGGAGGCAGGACAAGCTGTGGTACTTGAGACACAAGCTAGCGATACCAATAATCTTGAATTAACCTATCAGACTTGGTGCTACTTTGAAGCATCAAGTTATTGGAAAGTCCTTCCTCCACTTAAAATAGAAAAATTTTCTGATGGTGCGCTGTCTTCACTTCATTCAGAAAAAGTAGACCCTCATTTTAACTTAGATATCAAGGAAGATGGTGATAAATTGGAAATCCAAATTCCTAGTGATGCACAATCTGGTGATACTTTCCATATTATTACAGAAGTGCAAAACATTTGCGAAACACCATTTAAAACCTATGTTCATCGTGTTTTAACGGTTATGTAGAAAAAAGTATTTAATAATACCTTTTTGTGTTTGTAGCGCAATTTTACTAAGGAGCTGTCAAGCACCTAATAATAAACGGAGTTACCAAAAATCTGCAGATTTTTGGTAACTCCGTTTTTTCCTTACTAAGGGTTCTTTTTAGGAAACTAACACTTACCTAAGTAACCTTTTGTGTATAGATAATAACTTATAAAGTTACTTACATAACAAAGTGTATATAATCGCTTGCAAATGTATAACTTGTTCAAATCGGCTTGTCTCATTAAACGGGAATGCAATAAAATATGCATCATATGATAGATGATGAAAGACTAGTCTCAAGTAAGGAATAGTTTTATAAGGGAAAAATAAGGTTATGGGATTTGATACCATTTCTGAGCATGTCACGGTTGGTGATGTTATTTCAATCAATGACGTGTCAACAGAGGCGGCTAACCATGACCTTTTCTCTTAGGTTAGTACCAGGTATTTGATGGACGATACTAGATCATAGTAGAAGATAATTACAAGTTCTGGGAGATGATAATAATGGCTAGTGAAGCAACGTTTCAAAAACTGCTTGAGGAAATGGTTAGAAGATTTACTCAAAATGAAGTTGCTCCATTTGATATGGAAATTGATCGTGAAGGAAGACTACCCAAGGGACTATTTCAGAAGCTTCAGGATTTAGGCTTTCTAAATGCTATTCTGCCACTGGACAGCGATGGTGCAGCATTAAATATGACGGAGGCAGCTAACCTAATTAAACAATTAGCCTATGGGAATGCAAGTGTTGGTGTTCTATTGGAAGGACAGTATAAAACACTTTATCAATTAATGAAATATGGTAATGATGACATTAAGGAACGCTACCTCCCTAAAGCCAACCACGAAATTTTTGCCTTTGGGAACACTGAACCTAGTGGTGGTTCTAACCCGAGCGGTCATCAAGCAACAGCTAGGCAGAACGGTAGTAATAAATGGGTTATCAATGGCGATAAGATTATGATTACCAATGGTACCTTAGCCAAAAACTACATTGTAGTGGTTAAAACGGATAGTGATGAATTTTCCTGCTTCTTAGTCGATACTCAAATGCCAGGTGTTAGCTTTGGTCAGACCGAAAACTTTATTGGACTTCGTGGTATCCCATTCGGAGAGCTCGTATTGGACAATGTTACGGTTGACGAATCTCATTTGTTGGGTAAACGGGGCCAGGGACTAGAAATTGCTAATCATGCCCATGATGATGCCCGGATATTAATGGGAGCAGTACTCACGGGAATTATGGAGCACATCATAAGTGTTGTTAAAGAGTATGTCCAGCAGCGGCAAGCTGGTCAGGTGCTCCTCAAAGACCTTCTGTTAACCCATGAAAAGATTGCAGAGATTGTGACAAACAAGGAGTTGACAAGGCTAGCTTATACAGATGCTGCTAGATCAAAGGATGAGCGAAAGACATATACTCAGCTTTCAGCGATTACTAAAAGTTTTGGTAGTCGAGCTGCCGTAAAAGCCGGGGACATGGCATTACAGCTATTAGGGGGATATGGATATAGTTATGATTATCCGATTGAACATTTGATCAGGGATGCTCGTGCTATGGAGATTGCAGAAGGAACCGTTGAAAAAATGTTCACAGAGATTACCCAAGCCGAGTTTATAAAGGAGGTCTAATATATGCGAGTAATTGTTTGTATTAAACAGATTTTGGCTGTCAAACAAGTTCATTTGGATCAACATAACAATTTAATGCGTGAGGGAATTCCTGGCGTGATGAATCCGGCTGATAAGAGAGCTTTAGAATTTGCTTTAAATTTACGAGAACAACAATCAGAACCTGTTGAAATTATTGCGTTATCCATGGGTCCTAATGATTCTGAACAATCTTTACGCCAAGCACTATCCTTAGGTGTCGATAGGGGGATTCTACTGAGTTCACGCGCCTTTGGAGGAGCAGATACATTAGCAACTGCTAACACGCTGGTTGCTGGGATTAATAAGATAGGAAATGCCGACTTGATCTTACTGGGGGCAAAATCGCAGGATGCCGACACCGGTCAGGTGGGTCCCTTGATAGCCTCTAAATTAGACATTCCCCAAGTTACCTATATTTCGGAATTATCGTTACAACCCAGCCCATCTTACGTAACTGCACGTCGGGAAGCAGCGGATGGGATTGAGGAGATTCAGGTAGGATTGCCTGCCGTATGTACCGTTGCAGTAAATCGTGATACTGAGAGAGAATCGCAGAAGTATCCAACCCTTATGCAGTTGCGGAAGAGTATGGAGGCAGACCTCACCATTTGGAATGAAAAAGACTTAGGGGTTGATGTCAATACTGTTGGTATAAATGGTTCGCCAACAGTTGTTACCAGGGTATTTAGTCCCCAATCACCAGAAAGGAAACATATTGCACTGCCTGAAGACCCCAAAACGGCTGTTGATGAGTTATTAAAACAACTACCAGCTAATAGTAAAATCCGCGATGCGCGATAAAGGAGTGAAAAGGTTTGAATTCAAATAAGGTGAAGACTATCGGTAAAGAAGAAAACTGGGTTGTTGTTGAGCACCGTGGGACAAAAATTGAGCCTGGATCTCTTCAACTAATTACCAAACTCCTAACGGTGGGGGCCAGTCCAGTTGTTGCTGTCTTATTAACGACGGAAGAAGATAAAAGTTCTCTTTTAAATGAGTTACGTTCATATGGTGCAGATCGAATTCTAGTAATTACACAATCGTATTTTAATGATGATTGCTCACAGGAATTGGCTGCGGACTCCATTTATGCTTTAACAGAACTTCTAACTTGCCCTAATTCCATCCTATTCAGTGCAACAATCTGGGGGCGTTCCGTTGCCCCAAGATTACAGGGTAAGTTGGATACAGGATTAACGGCTGACTGTATTGATCTACACCTTGCGGATGGAAATATATTGGTTGGTACGAAGCCGTCGTACGGTGATCAGATTATGTGTGAGATTACATGTCCGAACGCACGTCCGCAAATGTTTACAGTACGACCTAACGTATTTTTGGCAAAGAAAGTGGCCCCAACTCCTGAGACAGCAGTGAAAGAACAAAAATTAGGTACAGGTATGGATGAGAAAGATTCATTAAAGAAGACCATTCGGGCAACTACTAGCGCTGTTAAAGTTCAGGATAACCAGCTTACGCAGGCAAGTATTATCTTAGCGCTTGGACGAGGGGCTGCCAGTGCCGAGATAGTAGAGTCAGCACGAAAACTGGCCCAGAAGATAGGAGCTAGTCTGGGCGTTACTAGGCCATTGGCAGGGAATAATGGATTCTCATATGATCAGCAAATTGGTCAAAGTGGGGTTAGTGTGGCTCCTGACCTGATTATTAATTTAGGTATTTCAGGATCTGCACAGTATGTAAGTGGTATGGATAAATCTAAGACCATTGTCTCAGTTAATATTGATCCTAATGCACCCATCCTATCTTTTTCAGATTATTATTACGTCGGTAAGGCGGAAACCTTCTTATCAGCACTTAGTACACAGTTAGGAATATAGAGGAGTAGGGAGCGATTAGTTTAGAACTCTTGGGCTGTGTAGCTTGTATTTGTACTCGAGAATTCTAAATATTGAATTCCCGTTAAGCAACAGCTAAACACTATTTTTTAATTAAGGAAATTATTTTATGATAGGTACATTTGAGCTATTTTACCCTATTGTCATGTCTTTAATATGGATTATAGGGGCGCTCTTTTATGAAATTTATAGTATTTACCAGGTAAAGCAATCAAGGAAGATCTGTAAAAGTCAGTTAGACCCTTCAGTTGATATTTTTATGTCTTGCTACAACGAGGAGACAGTTTTAGGTGATGCCGTTAAATCATTGGAGCAATTGGAATATTCAAATTATTCACTAATCCTAATTGATGATTTGAGTACAGATCATACTCTGTCAATTATGAGAGATCTAGAACAAAAGTATTCCAACATAAAAATTATCGCGTCTAATGAGAACAAGGGGAAGGCGTCCGAACTGAATGCGGCTTTATCCAAAAGTACAGCTAAGTACATTCTGTGCGTTGATGCGGACTCAATTTTTGATAAATCATCCTTATCTCATTTAGTAAATTTTCTAGAACTCAATCCTAAATGTGGAGCAGTCACTGGGAGACCCATGGTTAAAAATACGAGGACAATTTTGGGTAAGCTGCAGTTTCTAGAGTATTACATGAATATTGATTTTATTAAAAGAGCACAGTTCTTATTAACCAATCGGATTTTGACTATTTCTGGTGTTCTAACTCTGTTTCGAAGAAATGCATTGGAGAATGTCCATGGCTGGAATCCTTCAGCAATGACGGAAGATATTGATATAACCTGGCGACTATATCAGAAAAAGTGGCTTTGCGGCTATGAGCCTCATGCCATCTGTCATATTTTCGTTCCGGAGACAATTTCTGGATTTTTGAATCAACGGAAACGATGGGCATGGGGTGGGGTAGAAGTACTCCGCAAACGAATGAATAGGTTGTTTAGGATTTCCTGGGGTGAAGGATTACTGACGTTAGATGTAATCTTAAGCTATGTTTGGATCTTTTTAGTCAGCATTTCCTTTCTCCAATTCTTTTTTACGTATTTATTTCAGCATAACCTAGGATTGCGGCTAGATGTTATTACCATTTATTTTGGTTCTACATTACTTTTCTATTTCATTTCTAGACTAATTAATTCTAAAAATAAATTATTACATGTTCCGTGGGGGATATTTTGGTTATTACCGGTATATTTCTATCTCTATTGGCTATACAACATAATTGTTACCTTCATGGCCTTCTATCACTTATTTGATAACATTAAATACGCTGCTTGGGGTGAATCGGACCGAGGGAATATACAACACTATGATTAAATACTTAGAAAAATTTGTAAAAGTTCTTATTTCGATTCTGTTGGGTATCCTTCAATTAGGATTAATTGTCCTGTTCTTCCTGTTTTTGTCAGGTAGCCCTAATGAAGAAGCCGTAAATTTGTTTATTTTGTTTAATTGTGATTTGAATACCTTTCTCAAGACCATTGATATAGTCTTATATTCAATATTAATCATTATTGGTTTGTCGACCCTAAGACTGGGATGGCTATTACTTAAGGAGAAAAAATGATTGAAAAACTTTGGCATAAGCTGTTTATATGCATAATTATCATAACTGGTCTTTCGGTCATTCACTTCACTTATCACAAATCACTTCAGCAAAATGAGCAACAACGTGACGTTAGTAAAGGGACGTTAAGCGTAAGAGATAGACGAAAAAACGGAATAATGGTCCTATGTTATCATCGAATTACTAAATATAACTTTAGTAACAATTCCGTTAAAGCATTGACAAACAATTCTCAAATTCATGAGTATTCAGTAAGTCAAGACAAATTTGAATATCAGGTTAAATATTTAAAAAAGCACCATGTTCGGTTTATCTCCGCTGATCAAATGGTGGCTTTGGTAAAAAAAGGGCAGCCGCTACAACACCAATATGTTGTTATTACCTTTGACGATTTTGATCAAACTGTTTACGATAATGGACTGCCCTTTTTGAAAAAGAATAAGATTCCGTTTACAGTTTTTACTGTAACGGGGACAACTGGTGACTATAATGGGGGGACTAAATTAGTTAGCTGGAGTCAAATTAGAAAGATGTCTTCTAATCCTTTAGTAACTGTCGGATTGCATACAAACAACCTACATTATTTGGTTCATAATAAATCAGCGGTCACCACTCCTGGTAAATTTAAGAGATTTAAAAAAGACTATAAGCAATCTCAAAAAATAATGGTTAAAAATTTGGGGAAACCATCTTCATTTTTTGCCTATCCATATGGTGATGGCAATCAGCAAACCCAACAATACCTAGTCAAGAATGGGATTGTAACCTTTTCCTTAAATATAGGGATCATTACTGAAAAGTCGGATCTTACTAACAGTTTGCCTAGGGTGATGGTTGATGATAAAACTTGGGAAAAGGTTGTTAGGTTATGGTTAAAATGACAATAATTAAAGCTCGTTTTCAAATCTTGGGTGACGAACCGATAGAAGAAAATAAACTGGTTTGTTATCAACAAATTTATTAAACGTAAACCGGTCAGCAGTATGAGTAGTTACCGTTATTTTTAGGGATGTTTAAAGCCTTGGGATAACGGTATTTCTATAAAAAGTTATTAATCTTATGTATTTGGTTAAATTGAAGGGAGATTAAAGTATGTCAAAGATTTTAATTACCGGTTCCTCAACCGGTGTTGGGGCTTTAGCCGCTCAAGCTTTGATTAAATAAGGTCATGAAGTAGTCTTGCATGCGCGCAATGAGGAACGAAAGAAAGCCATTATGGTAGAAAACCCTGGAGCTACTCAGGTAATTGTTGGTAACTCATCAAATTTGGAAGAAACTAAAAATCTTGCTCGTCAGGCCAATAAAGTCGGTCCATTTGATGTGGTAATTCATTGATATATTATGGGCTGGATACCCGTCACTTTAGTGATGGGAGGAAA
>JAUMVS010000046.1 GCA_030530045.1 Phoenicibacter congonensis | reverse complement strand
CCTAAAAATGGGGTGCGGTCTACAACGGGGACGATGAGTGATGTACGGCAGCTGCACAACGGGGACGATGAGTGTTGTGCGAAGAAAAAAGCGGGCACGTGGCCCGCTCAAAAGTTTTGTGTTTTGTTGTTAAGCTCTAAGCAGCTTTTGCAACTTTTACAAGCTCTGCAAATGCATCTTTGTCGTTAACAGCGATGTCAGCGAGAGACTTGCGGTCAAGAACAACGCCTGCTTTCTTGAGGCCGTTCATGAATGTTGAGTAGCTCATGCCGTTGAGTCTTGCAGCAGCGTTGATGCGAGTAATCCAAAGACGACGGAAATTGCGCTTCTTGTTGCGACGATCGCGGTATTGATATTGGAGCGAACGACGAACCTGCTGTTTCGCGTTTTTGTATGAACGTGATTTTGCACCGTAGTAACCGCGAGCTGCCTTGAGAGTGCCGCGACGCTTTTTACGAGCTGAAACTGATCTTTTAATGCGTGCCATTTATTGCACCCCCTTCTTATCTCTTGCCCAGGTTACGCTGTACTACCTTGTAATCAGCGTTAGCCATCTCGGTCTCTTTACGGAAGTTGCGCTTCCTTTTCTGTGATTTCTTTGTCAAAATGTGGCTCTTGAATGCTTTAGCGCGCATGATTTTTCCGCTTCCCGTTACGCGGAAACGCTTAGCAGAACCACGATGTGTTTTCATCTTTGGCATTGCTTGCCCTCCTATTCTTCCTCTTGCTTCTGAGCAGCTTCGCGTTGCTTTGCTGCTTTCTGTGCTTTTCTCGACTGTGTAGCCTGTTTTTTGCCACCACCTTTATTTGAAGGAGCGATGGTCATGTGCATGTTGCGTCCCTCAAGAATTGGCTTGCTTTCAACAACCGCTACGTCTGACAAGTCGTCAGCCAGACGCTCGAGAATTGAAATGCCCTGTTCTGGGTGAGCCATCTCACGACCACGGAACATGATGGTAATTTTCACCTTGTTGCCATCACCCAAGAAACGAAGTACGTGCTTTTTCTTTGTCTCGTAGTCACCAACATCGATTTTTGGACGGAATTTCATTTCCTTGACCTCAATCTTTGTTTGGTTCTTTTTGGCCTGCTTGGCCTTCATTGCTTGCTCATATTTGTACTTGCCATAATTCATGACACGACAAACTGGAGGCTTAGCGTCCGGCGCGATCTCCACAAGGTCATAACCGGCAGCAGCAGCAATGTCGAGAGCTTGTGAGAGCGAATAAACTCCCATTTGGTTCCCGTCGTAATCAATCAGGCGGCATTGCGCGCAATTGATTTCTTCGTTCAGCCTTGGTTCTGGTTTGGCTATTTAAACCACCTGCTTTCCTAAATAAAAAAGGCTTGCACAATCGTGAGCAAGCCTTGTAGTTACAAAATTACGCATGTTAAGTTGTAAAACCCGACCGCCAAATCGCGACCAAGGTGGAGCGGCTTTGCTCACTTTGCGTTACTCATTATACATAATTAGCCAGCGTAGTCGCAAAAAATTTCATTTACCAGAAAATTCGTTTTCGCTTTTCGTTTCGCAGAGAAGAAATTATGCGAAGCTCAAATCTTTCTTTATTCGTAAATTTATTCGTAAAGAGCTTTCAGTTTCTCGAATGCTGGGCGCGAATTGATGATTGTGTCTTTCGAAATGCAGTAGGAAAGACGAACCCAACCATCAACGCCGAAGCTGTTCGAAGGAACAATCAGCAGGTCAAGGCCGCGTGCTTTGAGCGAGAACTCCTCGGCGTCAGGCTCGAGAGCCTTCATCCAAAGATAAAAAGCACCCTGTGGCTCGATGTATTCAAAGCCAAGCTCATCGAGCATTGAAGTCAGAAGCTCGCGGTTCTCGGCATATTGCTCAACATTTGTTGGCTCAGCAATGCAGTCTTGCAAAACTTTTTGGAACATTACAGGAGCGCAAATGTGGCCAAGGCGACGCGCGGAACCCGAAATTGCTGTGTAGGTGTCGCGTGCGTTGTCCATTGTGTCGCTCACATAAATGTAGCCGATGCGCTCACCAGGAAGAGAGAGCGATTTGCTGCAAGAATTGCAGATGATTGTGCGGTCATATATTGCAGGAACCCATGGAACTTCCGCGCCAAAAGTGATGTCGCGGTAGGGCTCATCGCAAATGACGTAAATCTGTGTTCCAAACTCTGCTTCTTTTGCCTTCAGCACGGAAGCGAGTTTCTCGAGGCTTTCGCGAGAGTAAACAGCACCCGTTGGGTTGTTTGGGCTGTTGAGAACAATTGCTGCAGTTTTCTCATTAATTGCGGCCTCAATTGCATCGACGTCGAGTTGGAAGGTTTTAGGGTCGCACATGACTTTTACGAGCACACCTTCCGCAGTGTCGATGTAGGTTTTGTATTCCACGAAATAGGGCGTTGGAACGATGACTTCCTCGCCTGGGTTGACCACTGCATAAAAAGAAGCAGCAAGCGCCTGCGAAGCGCCGTGGGTCAAAAAGAAATTGTTAGCTGTTGCAGGGAAGTTAAATTTTTTGCTGATAAAATCGGCAACTGTCTCGCGAACCGACTCAATTCCAGCGGAAGTTGAGTAGGAGTGAGTTGCGACTGGGTCCTCGTCGAGCTGGCGCAAAATTGATTGCTTTACAGCTTCAGGCGCAGGCACGCTTGGGTTTCCAATCGAGAAGTCGTAAACGCCGTTGTCACCAACGACCTTCTTTCTCTCGAGGCCCCACATAAATAAAGTGCGGATTGCGTTTGGCGCATTTCCGAATTCGATCATCTTTTGTTTAATCACGTCGTTCTCCTTTCGTAAAAACCATAATAGTGCATGTTGTAGAATTAATCACATGGATAATATGTCAAAAAGAGCGATTGTAATCGCAAGAAGACGCAGGCAGCAAGCTCGCCGCCGACGCATTTTCGCAATTTGTGGCGCACTCGTTGCAGTGCTCGTTGTCGCGGGCGTTGCTTTCGCGCTAAATTCCAACAAAACTCAAACTTCAGAAAACACAACGGAGTCGCTTCCAGTTGCTTCTGAGCAGGCAACAAATTCCGCTGCCACAACCACGACGGCCAACGCAAGCAACATCGTTATGACGATTAAAGGCGACAAAAACACGCTCGTTTTGAAGGGTGAGGAATACGTCGAGGCAGGCTGCCATGCAGTTGACACGACAAAACAAGAAAACATCAACGACGTGCAGGTTTCTGGCACAGTCGACACTTCGAAGACTGGCGACTATCAAATCACCTACACCGCAACCGACACTTCGGGCAATAAAGCGACTGCTACCAGGAAAGTTTCTGTAGTTGACAGCTTTGACGGCGGCACCGCTACCGCTATTCCAGTTTGCATGTATCACTACGTCTATGACGACACGAACAAGCCTGATGAGGTCGACAACAACTGGATTGAGGCAAGCTTGCTCGAGCAAGAAATCGCCTGGACCAAGGAAAACAATTACTACTACCCTTCCTATGAAGAGCTGCGAGCATTTGTTGACGGCAAAAAATCGCTACCCTACAAATCAATCATTTTCACATTTGACGACGGCAAGCCAGAGTTCCTCGAGAGCGGCGTGAAGCTGTTCGACAAATATGAAGTGCCGGCGACGTCGTTCGTCATTTGCTGCGATGCCGATGCGAAGGAAAAAGTGTTCTCGCACGCAAGCCAGTATGTTGAATATCAATCGCACTCCTACGGAATGCATCAAGCTGGAAGCAACGTTGGACGCGGCGGATTAATTCACGCTTGCACCTACGACGAGATTAAGGCCGACCAGCTGAAAGCCGTCGAGTTGCTTGGAAACAGCCAGGCGTATGCCTATCCATTCGGTGACAACAACGACACAGCTCACCAGGCACTGAAAGATGCCGGCGTTCTTTGCGCTTTCACAATTGAAAACACAATGGTGAAAGTTGGCGACGACCCAATGGCTCTGCCTCGCGTGAGAATCAACGGCACCTATTCATTCGAGACTTTCTGCGCAATGGTGTCATAAAAAATCAGTGCGCTAGCTGGTCAAACACTGCCGCAATAGCCCAAACTCAAAATCAAAGTTAAAAACACGAGAGCAAGCGACCTTAAGACCAATTAATCAATGAACAATGAAAACAAGAAAATATTCAAAAGTTTTCACATCAAAGATAAAACGATTGGTTCTTCAAACGAAATTTCGTTCAATGTTCTTGAAAGCAAAAAGCTAACAGAGGAAAACGAGAAGGCACCATCCCCTTGGGAAATTTCGCCTGAAGCAGTTGCCAAGAAGAAAAAGAAGCGCTTGCATAGCAAAGCAATCGCAATTGCGGGTGTTTCGTTTGTTGTTTTGGCAGTGCTCATCGCGGTGATTTTGAGCGTGGCGTCGTTTATCCAAACGCAATCGGGTTCAAACGACAAGCTATTCAACCAAATTAAAGAGGTACAGAAGACCTCGGATGACCTCTCCGACCTGCGAGAAACTCTGCAACTTCTTCTGAAAAATGACCTTGATGACTTGGGCGTAAACATCACTGCCGACAAACTTTCAACCTTGAGTGGCAAGGCAGCAAAAGCCAAAGAGACTCTTGAAAAAGACAAGTCATCAATCGAGGCGACGCTTCAAGAAATCGCAACTCCAGCTGAGAAAGAGGCGGCAAACAATGCGATTACGCTCATCAATAAAGAACTGTCGTTAATCGCAACTTTCCAAGATGTGAACTATTATGCAAACCCATTTATCACTGCCAAAGAGTCAGCGGAAAGCGCAATGTCGCTGCTTGTTGATGCCGACTCAAAAGACCGCGAGGCTTCGCAGTATCTCTCGTCAACTAGCACCGACGAAGTGAAAAAGGCAATCGATTCCGCCACAGAAGCAAAAACGTTAGCTGCCAGCGCAAAGCAGAAATTCAACGACATCATTTATCTTTCGTCACAAAACAACAAGCTAAATCTCGATGATGAGCTGATGAATGGCTACGTGGAATATTGCGACGACATCATCGCGGCGCAGGAGGCGACAATCAACGTGGCGAATGCCTATGTTGACCGCAACAAAGAGACACTGCAGGAGCAAAACGATAAATACAACCAGCTAAAAGAAGCGGCTGTCACGATTTCGAAAACGTGGAACAAAAAATTGCCCGAGATCATTGACGAGCAATACAACTCTAACCGCGAGGGCAACATCGAGGGCTTTGATCTCGACATGAAAGAGCGCGACTCAATTTATAAAAGCGTCAAAAACTACGTCGACTCAAAATCTAAATAGCGCGCGGCTTCGATGAAATTCAAAAAGATGTTGAAAAAACGCGAGCATGCTAGCCTTGCGTTATAAAATTATGTTGTCAAACTTGCAATAAAGGAGAAAACATGTCAGCAACAGTAATCGTCGGCACACAATGGGGCGATGAAGGCAAAGGTAAAATCACCGACTTAATTTCTGGCGACTACGACTACGTCGTGCGTTGCGCCGGCGGAAACAACGCTGGTCACACGGTTATTGTTGGAGACACAAAGCTGGGTTTGCACCTCATGCCGTCGGGCGTTATGTATGAAAACTGCACGCCTGTAATTGGCAACGGATGCGTCATTGACCCTGGCGTTCTCGTTAAAGAAATGGCCATGTTAAACAGCCTTGGCATCAGCTGCGAGCGCTTGAAGATTTCTTGCGATGCACACGTCATCATGCCCTACCACAAGGTTCTCGACGGCGCCGACGAAAAGCGCCTCGGCAAAAACAAGATTGGCACCACAAAGCGCGGCATTGGCCCTTGCTACCAGGACAAAGTTGCACGCCGTGGCATCAGAATGCAAGACCTGCTTGACGAAAAGATCTTCAAGCTGAAGCTCGAAACTGTTCTTGAAAGAACAAACGCAATTTTGAGCAAAGTTTATGGCTTGCAGACATTCTCAGTTGAAGAAATTCTCGAGGAATACCTCGATTACGCTCGCATTCTTGGCAAGCACGTCACTGAAACTGCGCAACTTCTAAACGACGCAATGCGCGAAGGCAAAAACATTTTGTTCGAGGGCGCTCAAGGCACAATGCTCGACGTCGACCACGGCACCTACCCATTCGTCACATCATCAAGCTGCTGCTCAGGCGGCGCTTGCACAGGTTCTGGCGTTGGCCCAACTCGCATCGACAGCGTTTTGGGAATCATGAAAGCCTACACAACACGCGTTGGCGAAGGCCCTTTCCCAACTGAGCTTTTCTTTGAGGAAAACGGCGGCACTGGCCAAGACGCAGTTGACGGCGAAACACTTTGCCAAGTTGGTCACGAATTCGGCACAACAACTGGCAGAAAACGTCGCTGTGGCTGGTTCGACGCGGTTGTCGGAAGATACGCTGCCGACATTCACGGTCTCACCGAAATCGCGCTCACAAAACTCGACGTTCTTTCTGCTTTTGACACGCTGAAAGTTTGCGTTGCCTACGAGTGCAACGGCGAGAGATATGACTACTTTCCAATGCAGCAATCGGTTCTGTTCCATGCAAAGCCAGTTTATGAAGAACTGCCTGGGTGGAAAGGTCAAGACATCACCGAGGCAAAATCATTTGATGAACTTCCAGAAAATGCGAAGAGCTACATCAACTACCTCGAAAAAATTGTCGGCGTAAAAATGAAGTATGTCTCAACTGGTCCTGACAGAAACCAAACAATCATTCGATAGTTCAAGAATTCTACCGGCTAGAGACTAAAATTAGCGCACTAACTACAGCAATCAATCAAGCAGCAATGTTTTTCTCATTGCTGCTTGTTTTATGTGCGGCAATTCAAGATGCGAAAACCTGGATGGTTTCAGACCTTTGGCCTGCCGTGCTCGCAATCGTCTTTGTGGTGTTCGTACTGCTTTATTCCGCGATCATCGGCGATGTGCAGTGGATGCAACTCTTGCTTCGGCTCATTTCCTCGACATGCGTTTTTCTTTTGCTGCTAGCGCTCACTGTTTTTCTCGAGCGGAAGTTCCACATGGAAATGTTTGGCGGCGGCGACATCAAAATCATCGCAGCATCATCACTATTTTTGGGAATTGAGCCGCTGCTCATCGCGCTAATCGTTGCGTTTTCGCTCTTCCTCGGTTTTCACGGCATCATCGCTGCAAAAAATAAAGAGCAGGCCGAACATGCGGCCTACCCTTTCGTCCCTTTTTATGCAATCGGCTATGCAGCCGTGAGCCTCGCGCTAATGCTTCTTTAATCCGCCACAATTGCCCGGCAGGTTGAGAGAACTCAGGATATCTGCAATAATGATTTTAGTTGAGGGCCAAAACCCTCCAAAAAGACATGGGTGCCCCTGATTATTACCTGTAGGTAATCTTCACGGGTTACCTGTAATAAATGTCAAAAGCCGAGTGAATGGAATAAACCGCACGCTCGGCATCCAGAGGGGTAAGCCCCGCCGACTTGACGGGGGGGATGCCCCTCTTTTTTTGTTTTATGCAATAATAAAAGTATCAGAGGGGTGAGTCCCACCGACGTGACGGAGGGGTGCACCCCTCTTTTCAATTCAAAGTGTTATGATTTAAGTCAACAGAGGGGTGAGTCCCACCGACGTGACGGAGGGGTGCACCCCTCATTTTTATGCTTTAATGCGAAGGCAGCGCATTGCGTTAAGGACGGCGATGATCATGACGCCAACGTCTGCAAAGATTGCAAGGTACATCGTCGCAAGACCAATCGCGCCAAGAATCAAGCAAAGTGCCTTTACTGTTAGTGAGAACACGATGTTTTCGCGAACGATTCTCATCGACTTACGTGAAATCTTGACCGATTTTGCAATTGACAGAGGATTGTCGTCCATGAGCACAACATCGGCAGCTTCAATTGCAGCGTCGGAACCCATCGCGCCCATTGCAATGCCAACATCGGCGCGCATCAAAACAGGAGCGTCGTTAATGCCGTCGCCAACAAATGCAACATTGCGCTTCTCGTCATTAATAGCAGCTTTGATTTGCTCGACGCGCTCGACCTTGTTTTCTGGAAGAAGGTTCGCATGAACTTCATCGATGCCAATTTGGTCAGCAACAAATTTTGCAGCGTCTTCATTGTCGCCAGTGAGCATTACTGTCTTAGCGACGCCTTCTGCCTTAATTTCCTTAAGCGCTTGAGCGCTTGTGTCTTTAATGATGTCGGCAATTGCAATTGTTCCAACCAGGTGATCATCAACTGAAACATGCACGATAGTGCCATGTTTTGCAATCGCTTGAGGTGCAGCATCGGCTGAGACGAAAGCCTGCTTTCCAACTTTCACCAAATGCCCCGAGACTTCCGCGGAAACTCCTTGAGCGCTGACTTCAAGAACATTTGCCAGCTTGTTGCGGTCGAGCTCTTCTTTGACTGAAGCCACGATGCTCTTTGCGATTGGGTGCGAAGAAGCACTTTCGGCGTAGGCCGCCAGCACGAGAACCTTGCGCTGGTCGTCATCAAAATCGTGACCCTCAGAAAGCGTTTCCTCCACATCAATGCCTTCAAGAACGTCAACATTTGCCAGGTCAACGTCAACAACCTTGAACACGCCCTGCGTGAGGGTGCCAGTTTTGTCGAACACGATAGTGTCAATTTGCGAAAGAGCCTCGAGATAATTTGAGCCCTTAACAAGAACACCATTTTTGCTTGCGCAACCAATGCCCGCGAAGAAAGAAAGCGGAACACTGATGACGAGCGCGCAAGGGCAGCTGATAATCAGGAACGTGAGTGCACGATAAATCCAGTCGAGCCAGTCGGCGCCCTGCCCCGTGAATGTCAGGAACAGTGGTGGCAAAATTGCCAGGGCCAAAGCAGCGTAGCAAACGACTGGTGTGTAATATTTTGCAAAACGAGTGATGAATGCTTCGGAATGAGACTTTCTGTCGCTTGCATTTTCCACAAGCTTGAGAATCTTAGAAACTGTAGACTCGGCAAAGACCTTAGTCGATTTGATTTTCAAAACGCCAGAAGAGCAAATGCATCCACTGATGACGTCGTCGCCAACGCTTGCAGTGCGAGGCACGCTTTCTCCAGTAAGCGCAGAAGTGTCGAGCGACGATTTGCCCTCAATAACAACGCCGTCCAGCGGAATTTTCTCGCCAGGTTGAACTACGAAAATGCTGCCCGCAGGAAGTGTCGCAGGGTCAACTTTCTCAAGCTTGCCGTTGACCTCAACGTTAGCGTAATCGGGGCGAATGTCCATGAGGTCGGTGATGTTTTTGCGGCTTCTGCCAACTGCGTAATCTTCAAACCACTCGCCAAGCTGGTAGAAAATCATTACAGCAGCGGCTTCTGTAAATTCGCCGTCGCCCAAAAGTCCCATGAAAATCGCGCCCAACGTTGCGACAACCATGAGGAAGTTTTCGTCGAAAACTTTGCCCTTGGAAATGTTTTTCGCAGCGCGTTTTAAGACTTTATGGCCAACGAATAAATAAATGATTGCGTAAAGAATTACGTTTGTGAAGTAGGGAGCAGAGCCAGGCAGAGTTGCAATGAAAGGCTCTGCGAGCTTAACAATGACGAGTGCCACTAGAGCAACAATTACAGTGGTAAGCTTCTTTTTTTGCTTGTCGGTTAGGCCTTTTTTAGGGACATTCGAAACATCGACATGCCCGCCGCAACAACAGCAGCAGCCATCTTCGTCGTCATCATCATCGTCGCAGCAACCACAGCCACAACCATCATCGTGGTGATGATGTTCGTGACCGCACCCGCAGCCACAAGAATCTTCATGATGCTCATGATGATGGCCGCAGCAGCAATCGTCGTCGTCATCGTCGCCACAACAACCACAACTGCAGCTTTCTTCGTGATGATGATGCTCGTGATGGCGCTCATGGCCGCAACAGCAATCTTCGTCATCATCATCGTCACAGCAGCCACAGCTGCATTTTTCTTCATGAACATGCTCGTGCTCATGCTCATGTTGATCGTGCCCACAGCAGCAAGGTTCTTCTGCGTGCTCTTGTTTGTGGTCGTGCTCGTGATGGTCGTGATTGCAGCCACAACTGCAGGATTCTGCCTCTTCGGCGGTAACTTTTTCGCCACAACAACACGATGTTTTTTCTTCACCAGCGCTCATATTTAAGCCTTTCGAAATGAATACGATTAAAAACCTGCTTAATCATAGCACAACAATTAAAAGATTGTTTAATTGTTATAATTTTTAAAAAAGGAGACACAAAGATGCCAAAAGACTACCTAGAACACGCACATGGAAGCGATAAAGAACTAAAAGTCATGAAGAACTTCGTCGACCGCGTCGACCAGTTCAACCGCCTCGCCGACTCGTTCAAGCACCTTGGCGACGTCAACAGAGTTCGCATTTTTTGGATGCTCACGCACACCGAACTTTGCACGGCTTGCATCGCGCAAATGCTCGACATGAGCTCACCGGCTGTGGCACATCACCTGAAACTTCTGCGTGAGTCGGGCCTCATTGTAGGTT
>JAUMVS010000045.1 GCA_030530045.1 Phoenicibacter congonensis | reverse complement strand
ACCTTCAGGCAAAGATTAACGTTCGCTTGAAGCGCGACGGTCTCGTTGCAACATCTTTTGGCGTGTTCGAGGAGCACAAGAAGGGTGATCACATCGAGACTTCTGTTGGACGAATCATCTTTAACGATGTTCTTCCAAAGGACTACCCATACCTCAACTATGAGATGAACAAAAAAGAGGTTGGACGCCTTGTTGCTGACTTGGCTGACAAATATCCTCTTGGCGACTTGCCTGCAATTTATGACGGCTTGAAAGATGCTGGCTTCCACTACGCAACTCGCGCTGGTGTTACAGTTTCTGTTTATGACGCATCGATTCCTCCAACAAAGGCAGAAATCCTTGCTGAAGCTGACAAGGAGGTCGCAGAAATTCAGGAAGAGTACGAAATTGGTACATGCACCAACGAGGAACGCCACGAAGCTGTAGTTGCAGTTTGGGATGCTGCTAACGAAGAGGTTGGCGAGGCAATGGCCGACAACTTCGACCGCTTCAACCCAATCTACATGATGGCTTTCTCTGGTGCTCGTGGTAACATCAAGCAGATTCGTCAGCTCGCTGGCATGCGTGGCCTGATGTCTGACCCTAAAGGCCAGATTATTGACCACCCAATTAAGGCAAACTTCCGCGAGGGCTTGAGTGTTTTGGAATACTTTATTTCAACTCACGGCGCTAGAAAGGGTCTGGCTGACACCGCTCTGCGTACTGCTGACTCTGGCCACCTTACACGTCGTCTTGTTGACGTTGCTCAAGACGTTATCATTCGTGAGCTCGACTGCGGCTGCGACGAGGGCATGGATTACCCAGTTCGCAACGCTAAGGGCGACATCGACGACAACCTGGTTGGTCGCTGCCTGAACAAAGATGCTGTTGATGAAAATGGCAACGTTGTTCTTGCAAAAGACGAATACATCCGCAACCTTGATGCCCTGAAAGCTATCGACGCTGCAGGCATTGAGGCTGTAAACATCCGCACAATCATGACTTGCCACGCACATCACGGTGTATGCCAGAAGTGCTACGGTCTTGACCTTGCAACTGGCCTGCCTGTCAACATTGGCACTGCAGTTGGCATTATTGCTGCTCAGTCCATTGGTGAGCCTGGCACACAGTTGACGATGAGAACATTCCACACTGGAGGTGTTGCTGGTGCCGACATTACACACGGTCTGCCTCGTGTTCAAGAGCTTTTCGAAGCCCGCAACCCTAAAGGCAAGGCTGAACTTGCAGAAATTTCTGGCACACTCAACGTCACACCTGCTGAGAACCACATGCTTCTCACAATTCATGACCAAGAGGGCAACGTTCGCGAATATGAACTTTCCGCACGTGCACAGCTCATGCCTAACATCGTTGACGGATGCGAAGTTAAAGTTGGCGATCAGCTGACAAAGGGTTCCATCAACCCACACGAGTTGCTCCGCCTGACCGACGCAGCGACAACACTTCGCTACATCGTTTCGCAGGTACAAGACGTTTACGTCTCACAAGGTGTAGACATCAACGACAAGCACATCGAGGTTATCGCTCGTCAGATGCTCAAGCGCGTTGTAATCGTTGACGCTGGTGATTCTGACTTCCTGCCTGGTTCGCAGGTTGACCGGTTCACCTTCCGCGAGACTGCAAACCGTCTCATCGACGAGGGCAAAGAGCCACCAATCGGCCAGCCAGTTCTTCTCGGCATCACGAAGGCATCGCTTGCAACCGACTCATGGCTTGCAGCTGCTTCGTTCCAGGAGACAACTAAGGTCCTCACCGACGCTGCTATCGAGGGTTCTGTTGACCACCTCAACAGCTTGAAGGAAAACGTCATCATTGGTAAGCCAATCCCTGCTGGCACTGGCATTAAGCGTTACCACGAGCTTGGTCTCACCTATCACGGCGCACCAGTTGACCACGGTGTCAACGCTCAGGAAGAGCTGCCAAATTACGCTCCTGAGAAACTTGTCGAAATCGAGGACAAGATTCCTGAGCCACAAGATTGGCAGATTGGATCTGACGGCTCGTTTAATGCGAACGGCAACTACAAGAACTACATGGGCATGCTCGAGCTTGCTCGCCATGGACATTCTCTCTCGGAAGAGGACGCTCGCCTGTTTATCTATGATGACCTGGGCGTTTCACAGCGCTGGGCTAACAAATTCAGCGAGGCTTCAATCGAGACAGTTCAAGACCTCGTTGGCAAAGACGAAAACGAGCTGAAGCAAATTTCAGGCATCGGCGAGAAGGCAATCGATGAGCTTCGCGCTGGTCTTGAGCGCCACGGCTTGCTCTACGTCATTGAAGAGTCAAAGGCAACTGAGGCTTCTGAGGACATGACAAAGCTCATGGACATGGTCTTTAACCCTGACGGTTCTAGCCAGCTCGCAAGCGAACTCACTTCTTTCGACGCAACTGAGGAAGAGGACGAGGACGACGAGATCGGTTCAAAGTTTGCAAGAAGCGAAAGTGAACTCGACGCTGTTCTGAACGCCATGAAAGATCTTGGCTTTTCTGTAACAGACGAAGACACTGACAGTCTTCTTGATGACGAGGAAGAATAGTTTTTATGACACGACTTTTTGGAACAGACGGCATTCGCGGAAAAGTTAACAGCGAGCTCACCAACGAGATCGCCTACCGACTTGGACAGGCTGCCGTCAAGTTCCAGGGTGAGAGAGTCCTCATCGCGAGAGACACTCGCATTTCTGGACAAATGTTAGAGTCTGCATTGGCTGCCGGCGTGATGAGCGCTGGCGGTCATGCTTTTTTGTGCGGCGTAATTCCAACACCTGCAGTGGCTATGCTTGTGAGAAAACACAACATGGACGCTGGCGTTATGATTTCTGCTTCGCACAATCCACCTGAGTACAACGGCCTCAAAATGTTCGACGGCAAAGGCTACAAATTGCCTGACGCTGTTGAGGACGAAATCGACGCATTCATCAAAGCTGGCGGTCTTGAAGCAGAAGGCGGCTTGACCGCAGGCGACGAGACTGGCGTTGTCGATTACCTCGGCACAGCTGTCGAAGACTACATCGAATTCGTAGTCGATTCAGTCAAATCGCAAGGCGTTGACTTTTCTGGCTTGAAACTCGCTGTTGATTCTGGTCACGGCGCAAGCTTCACAACAACTCCAACTGCTCTTGAAGCTTTGGGTGCAGCAGTCATTGCAATCAATACCGATTACAGCGGAAAAGACATCAACGTAAAATGCGGCTCGACTCATCTTGAGCCACTTGCAAAACTCGTTGCAGAAACTGGCGCCGACCTCGGCATTGCTCATGACGGCGACGCTGACCGCGTCATGATGATGGCTGCTGACGGCACTGAAATCGATGGCGACATGATGCTTTCTGTCATCGCTAAAGACTTGAAAGCTAACGACAAACTCAAGAACAATGTGGTGGTTGGCACAGTTATGTCGAACCTTGGACTCACACATGCTCTTGCAGAAGACGGCATCGAGCTCGTGCAAACTAAGGTTGGCGACCGCTACGTTCTTGAGGAAATGCTCGACAAAGATTACTCAATCGGCGGCGAGCAATCGGGTCACGTCATTTTGATTGACCACAACACCACAGGTGACGGCCTCATGACTGCAGTTCAATTCCTGACAGCAGTCAAGCGCAGTGGCAAAACTCCAACCGAGGCAATTGCTCACTTTAGCCGCTTCCCTCAGGTGCTCATCAACGTGCAAGTTGAGGACAAAGCAGCAGCGCTCGAGAGCGAGGCAGCTCACGAGGCAGTTCGCAAGGCCGAAGAGGCGATGGGCGACAACGGCCGCGTGCTTCTGCGTCCTTCTGGAACTGAGCCAGTTGTTCGCGTCATGGTCGAGGCAAATGACATCGACGTCGCGAACCGTTGGGCAAAAGAGATTGCTGACACTCTTTAGGCCCAAAAATTATTAAGGACTTTAAAAGCCCTTGCTTTAACTGGCGAGGGCTTTTGTACTGTTTTTACATTTAGAAGAAAAGGAAAAAATGCTACAAGAGAAAATCAGAAATGTCGCAATTATTGCGCACGTTGACCACGGCAAGACAACGCTTGTTGACTGCTTGTTGCAGGCAAGTGGTGTTTTTAGAGAAAACCAAGAAGTTGAAGAACGCGTGCTTGACTCAAACGATCAGGAACGTGAGCGCGGAATTACGATTCTTTCTAAAAATGTTTCGATTGAGCATAAAGGCGTAAAAATCAACATCATCGACACCCCTGGCCATGCCGACTTCGGCGGCGAGGTTGAGCGTGTTTTGAACATGGCCGACGGTGCACTTTTGATCGTTGACGCTTTCGAAGGCCCAATGCCTCAGACTCGCTTCGTTCTTCAGCATGCGCTCGACATGGGGCTTCGCATCATGGTTGTCGTCAACAAAATCGACCGCCCTGGTTCTCGTCCAGAGCAAGTTGTCGATGAGGTATTCGACCTCATGTGCGAACTCAACGCAAGCGACGAGCAGCTCGACTTCCCAGTTGTCTACACCAGCGCTATGCAGGGAATTTCAAAACTTGACATGGCTGATGAAGGCAAGAACATGCTTCCTTTGCTCGACAAAATTCTGGAAGAAATTCCTGCTCCAGATGTTGACGTTGACGGCCCTGTCGCAATGCAAATTTGCACAGTTGACCACTCAAGCTTCGTTGGTAGAATTGGTGTTGGCCGCCTTTCTTCTGGCACAATTCATAAAAACGAAAACGTGCTCGTAATTAAAAACGACGGTACTCGTTACAACACTGTAATTAAGCAGCTCTTCACTTTTGAGCAGCTCGGCAAAAAAGAGCAGCAATCGGCTGGTGCTGGCGACATCATCGCAGTTGTTGGCGTTGACGATGCTGACATCGGCGATGTTGTAACTAGCCGCGAAACTCCTCGCACTTTTGATCCAATCAAAGTGGAGCAGCCAACCATGGCTATCATTTTTGAGGCTTCTACCAGCCCACTTGTAGGTCGCGAAGGCGACATTGTTGGCGCTCGCCAGCTCAAAGAGCGTCTTCTGAAAGAAGCGGAGTCAAACATCTCGATGCAAATCACGGAGCTTCCTGACAAAAGCGGCATGGAAGTCGCCGGACGTGGTGTTTTGCACCTGTCAGTTCTCATGGAAACAATGCGCCGCGAAGGTTTTGAATTCCAGGTTGGACGCCCTCGCGTCATCATTAAAGAGGACGAAAATGGCAACAAGCTCGAGCCAATTGAGGAAGCAACTGTTGACGTTCCAAGCGATTACGCTGGCAAAGTCATCGAGGTCTTCGGCACAGCTGGCGGTGAGATGACCGACATGGTTTCTCGAGGTGAGCAAACACACATCGTTTTCCACATTCCATCTCGCGGAACAATGGGCCTGCGCACAAAGGTTTTGAATGCTACGCGCGGCGAGGCAATCATGTTCCACCACTTCTATGATTACGGAACTTGGAGAGGCGACCTCGGTGGACGCGTTCGCGGCTCAATGATTGCTATGGCAACTGAGAAAAGTGTTGCCTACGCTCTCGACACTTTGCAAGAGCGCGGCCGTTTGTTTGTTGGCCCTGGCGAGGATTGCTACGAGGGCATGATTGTTGGTGAGAGCGCTAAAGAAAGCGACATGGTTGTTAACGTTGCAAAAGCAAAGCAGCTCGGCAACCAGCGTTCAAGCGGAGCCGACAAAGCAATCTCGCTCACTCCAAAAGTTACCTTTACGCTTGAAGAAGCTTTGGAATACATCGAGGACGACGAACTCGTTGAGGTTACTCCAAAGTCAATTCGCCTGCGCAAGCGTCTTCTTTCTGCAACCGACAGAAAGAAAGCTGCGAAGAAATAGTTCGCAAATTCTTTAAAAGGTCGCTCGTTTTCCGCTTCCGCAAAAAGGGAATGGATTTGCGGGTGACCTTTTGACTTAGCGTTCGTAACCCAAACGCATCAAAGGGCAGGCGGGCGCAATCGATGCGGAAAAGCGTTGATATAATCGTGATGTTCTAGATATATAGGAAGGCAAAATATGACATCAAAAACCTCCACACGCGGCTTGTTGCTTGGTTTTGTTGCAGCAGCAATCGTTGCAACCGTGGCACTCACAGGCTGCTCATCAGACCCATACGCCGCAAAAGTCAATGGCGTTGAAATCAAAGAGTCGGAAATCACGAAAACTGTTGAGACAATTCGCAACAACTACAGCATGACCGACAACGATACTTGGGGTCAGTGGCTCTCAACGCTCGGCATGACACCAAGCTCCTACCGCGATAAAATTCTCGATAGCTACATCGAGGAAGAAATCGTCAACCAATATGCAAGCGAAAAAGGCTGTGAGGCAACTGACGACGAAATCAACGAGCAGGTCAACAAAATCAAGTCAAACTTCAGCGACGACAGCGCTTGGAAAGAGGCTCTGACCAGCGCAGGCTTTGAGTCGGAGGACGACTACAGAACGCGCCTCAAGACTGCAATTCTTCAGCAGAAGGTTTACAACAAACTCACTGAAGAGCAGGTGATTGACGACGAGACTTTGCTCGCCGACGTGCAAACAAAGGCCGACACTCTTGATGGCGGCAAAAAGTCTTCGCACATCCTCTTCTCTTCCGATGACGAAGCAACTGCTCAAGAGGTTCTCAACAAAATCAACTCTGGCGAGCTCGATTTCGCAGAAGCTGCAAAACAATATTCAACCGACTCGGGTTCGGCATCTGACGGCGGAAACGTCGGCTGGGACAAAGAGACAACATTTGTTGATGCCTACCAAACTGCACTCGACGGACTTTCAGAAGGACAGGTCAGCGGTCTTGTAACTAGCGATTACGGCATTCACATCATCAAGTGCACCGAGGTTTTCAACAAGCCTGAGGACACAAGCTCGCTTTCAAACTTCCCAAGCGACATCGTTGAAGAAGTTCGCAAGTCTGACCAAGAGACAAAGGCATCTTCTGCCTACACTTCTTGGATTTCCGAGATGAAGGAGAAAGCAAACATCGAGCGCAAGGACATTCCAAGCAACGCTTCCTACAACATCGATATGAGCAAATATGAGTCAAGCTCAAGCAGCTCAACCGATTCCTCGAGCTCCTCAGATTCCAGCTCATCCAGCTCGAATTAGTTAGAGGAAATAAACTCGCATCTATGAAACGCCCGCTCTGTCGGGCGTTTTTTTATTTTTTTGTTCCGCTTCTCTGACGAGAAGCGGCAACCTTAACGCTGCAAACGAACCTGAACTGCAGCTTTGGCCTGCAAAAGAATTCCGCAGCACGAAGGCTAGCGAAATTCTTTTTCGACCAAATCTGCTAGCCCAGTTTCGTTTTCGCTCACGCATTTTGCACCTGAAATTTTGTGCTTGCTGATGCAGTGCGCAATGGGGACGATGAGTCGACGGCGAATAGCGGCTGCCGCGCATTCGCTTGGCTCCGGATGAGAGCTACGCTCTCATAAGTCGCCTGCACGAACACACGGCCAGCCGCTATCTTCATACCTGTATATGATGCGTTTTGCGCTTCTGTCAATTGGGGACGGAGGTGAATGCACAGAGGTAAGTGCACAATGGGGACGATGAGTTCTGTGCAGGGATCAATCGCATATAACATGCTGGGTGTAAATTGGGGACGGAGGTGAAATATAAACCGCAGGTTTTAACTCGTTGTGCGGGGGAAATTTGAGAGGTGCCTGTATGATAAAATTTAGACTTGTAATGCGAGAAAGGGGCGTAGATGTCTGAAGAAAAAAACACAAACAACACCGACGTTCAAGAAAACGTAGAGAAAAACGAAGCTGCAGAGCAAACTTCTGCTCCTGCGGAAGGTGCATCAAATCAGGAAAACAACGGCAGCGAGAAACCTGTTGGCACTGCACAGATTATTCATGATGACTCAATCAAACCCGAGAAGAAGTTTCACGGACTGGCGATTGCCGCAATGATAGTCGGCATTGTCTCGCTGGTTTTCTCGTTTATTCCGATTCTTCACTGGTTCTTCTTCTTTGCTGGCCTTGCTGGCTTGATTCTTGGCATCGTTGGTCTTGTCCTGATGAACAAAGACAAGCTTCGCTACAAAGGCAAAGGCATGGCAATCGCGGGCATTGTGACCTCGGCGCTTGCAATGGTTCTTGTGGTTTTGTCGACTGTTTTCTTCGTCAATCTTTTCGTGATTAATAGTGACTCGGGCGTTTGCCGCATTCTCAATGATGAGTACACAGGCGACGGTTCCGACTTGATTCCCTATGATTTCGACGACGATCAGTCGAGCCTCAACTCGACTGACGAGAGCGAGTGGAGCAAATATTGCCAAGTCGACCTTGGCACTTTCACTGTTTCGAATTCAGAAGAGCTCAAGGTCCAGACCACAAAGCTTCCAGTAAAAATCACAAACCTTGGCAGTTCAACAAAGACATACATCTTGACAGTAAAGGCGCTCGATTCAAACGGGGATGAGATTGCACAAGATGGTACTGTCGTTGTTAACCTTGCAGCTGGTAAATCAACCACGACCACAGTCTTCACCTACCTCGATGACGACACAATAGACAAACTCCAAAGCGCAACATTCAAAGTCGCTGAAGTCGACATCGTCTAGATTTGTCCTGTGAATTAGGCAAATACACTGGGCGGTTGGCGCCTTCGCCTTCGGGGCGAATGCATTTAGGGAATGTTTTTGCGTTTTTGATTGCCTGGGCTGATGCTCTTCAAAATTCTGGGAATTTAATTCTTCGCGTCGATGATCTTGATGACCGTTGCAAAAAGCCTGAAGTTCTTGAAGCTCTCATTGCCGACTTAAAGTGGCTCGGTCTTGATTGGGATGGCGATGCGATTTATCAAAGCGAGCGCATTGATGTTTACAAAGACGCGTGGCGCGAGCTTGAAAAAGTTGCGGAAGTCTACCCCTGCTTTTGCTCTCGAGCCGACTTGCATTCGGCAAGCGCACCTCATGCGAGCGACGGCACCCCGATTTATGACGGAAAATGCCGCGCATTAACTACTGAACAAATCGCTGAGCTTAAGGAACAAAAACCCCCAGCTACAAGAATTGCTGTTCCCGACTCTGAAATCACTGCGCACGATTATTTCTATGGCGATGTAACTGCCAATTTGAAAACTGAATGCGGCGACATGATTATGAAGCGCTCCGACGGCGTCTTTTCCTACCAATTCACAAACGCAGTTGATGACGCGCTTTTAGGCGTCAACAGAATTGTCCGCGGCAACGACCTTTTATCTTCTGCGCCTCGCGAAGTCTGGCTCATCTCCGAGCTTGCAAAAGTCATTTCCGACATCAATACGGAAGACATCGAGTTTGTCCACCTGCCCATGTTGGTAAACGTTAACGGTCAGCGCTTGGCAAAGCGCGACCACTCTCTCGACCTTGGAGAAATCCAAAAAACAGGAGCTACGCCAGAACACGTCATCGGCAAAATTTCCCACTTAATCGGTCTAACGGAAAAATTCGAACTCATTTCCGCCCAAGAATTCCAAGCCGAATTCTCTCTCGAGCAACTGCGTAGCAAGACACAATTCGAAGTTCCGGCAAATCTATTCGCAGCTTAATTTTTTTGTTTCTGCAACTCATCGTCCCCATTGTGCATTTGTCAGAATGCGCGGCAGCCGCTTTTCGCCGTCGACTCATCGTCCCCATTGTGCAGGTGCCAATAATGACGGCTGGCCGTGTGTTCGCGCCGAGGGTTAGTTTTCCGATGGCGACGCATCCGGAAGCGAGCCCTGGGAGCGCGAAGCGCGTATTGCTCGCGGAGGATGTGGCGCATCGGAAAACGAAGCCAAGATCCATGACGAATGCGCGGCAGCCGTCGTCTTCCGCAACTGCATTGTTTCAGAATGATGAACACCGAGGATAACTGCAAATTTTGAACTTTAACAATATAATTTGTGACAACTAGCAAATCATGCGATGCGTGATTTGGCAAAAACAACAAATAATCGGCTTTTTCACAGTTCAAGGGGGTCAAAATGAGTGAGCCAATTTTTAGAGGTGTAGCTACAGCGCTCATCACGCCATTCAAAGACGGCGCGGTTGATTATGAGGCTTTCGGAAAGTTTGTCGACTGGCAAATCGAGAGCGGAGTTGATGCCCTTGTAGTTTGCGGAACTACGGGCGAGGGTTCGACTCTGACTGACGAAGAGCACCGCGAGTGCATCAAGTTTGTCGTCGAGAGAACCGCAGGCAGAGTGCCTGTTATCGCAGGAACCGGCTCGAACGACACAGCCTATGCGCTCGACCTTTCGAAGCACGCATGCGAGCTTGGCGCCGACGCGCTGTTGGTCGTTACGCCCTACTACAACAAGGCGACGCAGACTGGTCTCATCGAGATGTTCACGAAAATTGCTGACGTGAGCACAAAACCTATCATTCTTTACAATGTCCCATCGCGCACCGGCGTAAACATTGCGCCTGCAACATACGAGGCTCTCATGAATCATCCTA
>JAUMVS010000339.1:628-1690 GCA_030530045.1 Phoenicibacter congonensis | reverse complement strand
GTCTTGCCCTTGCTCCGCGCCTCAAGGAACTTTCCTACAGTTATGAGCGTAAGTATCGTTCCTGCCGACTCGAAATACATATCCATATGATATTTCTCAACAAGATCGAAATCCTGGATCGCCAGCCCGTGACCCATACGGATAATAGCGAATATACCGTATATAACGGCTGCCAGCGAGCCGACAGCTATAAGTGAATCCATGTTAGGAGCCTTATGCGCAAACGCCGGGAATCCCGACTCATAATACTTTCTGTTTATATACATCAGTATCACAGTAAGGACCAGCTGCGCCATACCATACGTTATGGCATTGTCAAGTCCCGCCATAAAACCGGGAAGAGGAAGTCCCATCATATGTCCCATCGATATATAAAACAGCGGTATAAAAAATATTATAGAAGCAATAAGCCTGTGCTTCATGCTTTTCGCTTCCATGGCAGCAGCATTTACGCTGCCTCCGGCAGCCCCGGCGGCGCCGGCTCCGCCCGCGCCTGAAACACTCCCGCCCGAGCCCGGCGCTTCCTTCGGAAACGCCCCATACCCCGCCTTCTCAACAGCAACAGATATCCCGCCTGCATCCAGCTTTGACTCATCGTACTCAACAACCATGCTGTTAGCAAGCAGATTTACGGCTACATTATCCACGCCTTCAAGCTTTGACACGCACTTTTCCACGCGCGCCGAACACGCTGCGCACGACATGCCTGTGACGTCAAATTTCTGCTTCATTCTTCATTACCCCTCCTTATTACCAAGATACACATCCGAGGCTGCCCGCTGCCGCGCGCAGCCCGCACCGGCCCCGGGCGTAACGGCGCCGCGGCCCAACACAGCCACAGGCCGCCGCGCCCCCTACTTCATCATCTTCTGCAAAGTAGCAGCCAGCTCATCTATCACCTCATCATTACCTTCACGTATATTATCCGCCACGCAAGTTCTTATATGGCTCGTCAGCAGCACCCTGCTGAAGCTGTTTAACGCAGCGTTTACCGCTGACGCCTGCACGAGTATATCAGGACAGTAAGCGTCACGCTCAAGCATATTCTGCAGACCGCGCACC
>JAUMVS010000339.1:0-618 GCA_030530045.1 Phoenicibacter congonensis | reverse complement strand
CTTTTCAGGCGGTTCATAAGGTCCCTTTTTTCTTTAGGACTTCTGATCTTGTGCTTTCCGCTGCAGCAGCATACATCCTCGCCCTGCACCGGATCATTGTCCACATCATCAGCAGCCTCATACGCCTGTGATCCGCCAGTGCAGCAGCAGCTTTTTATCTGCTCAGCTTCATTTACATTATTCTTTTCATTATCTTTTACTGCCATACTCAATACCTCTATATTCCTCTTCACGATACCCCTACAGGGTATCTTCGGCATAATAATATACCCCTACAGGGTATCTGTCAAGATAAAAAATATCCGCAGCACGATTTATTTTCAAATACGCGCTGCGGATCAATTATCTGCTTATTTAATTATTTTGCAGGCTTCCATGAGCTCTTAAGACCTACGATCTGGTTAAACACCTTATGGTCGTCGCTGCTGAGCTTAGTATCCTCGATATAGTAGCCTGTTCTGAAGAACTGATAGCTTGTTCCCGGCTTAGAATCCTTTATAGCAGGCTCAGCATAAGCCTCTATAACATCCATAGTATGCGGATTCATGACCTCTTCGCCTGTTTCTTCATCCATGATCTTAAGGTAGTCAAAATTGCGTACAGTTATCTTTTCCGCAG
>JAUMVS010000338.1 GCA_030530045.1 Phoenicibacter congonensis | reverse complement strand
TGATCAAAGCATAATAGACTCTGAATACGGTGTGGATCACGGTATATGCCAGCATCAACTATTGTAACCTTTTAGGAACGCAGCCACTGATTGGAAGAAAAGCGATTGTCGTCGGTGACGTCATCTGCGTCGAATTCGCTGTCATGCTCCATGATCTTACCGGTAAGATCTACCTGGGAGCAGCTGAAAATGAAAGTGCCGCCGCTGACCTTACGGGGAACGCCGTCCAGGGCAAACACCGCGCCGGAAAGAAAATCGACCATGCGCTGAGCAACGTCCTTATCCATTTCCTCAAAATTCACTACAGCGACTTTGCGTTCCTTGATATGGCGGGCGATATCCTGCATGTCGTCATAGCTGTTTGCCTTAAAGAGGACGATCTCCAGATTGTCAGAGGGATTCTTGCGGGAAGGAACAGCGATCAAATTGGATTTTTTAGGCTTCTTATCAGAAACAGGACGCTGTTCGGCACGCTTTTCAGGCTGCACATCAAACTTAGCCTTACCAGGCTCTTCCAGCTGTAAGGTTTCCTCTTCAACCGGATTTTCGTCGTCTTCGTTCTTGAAGAAGAAATTAGTTACATTATCCCAAAATCCACTCACGATTATATACCCCTTCCTCAGATTTGGTCAGTGGAAAAACTCTAACTTTTATTTTTCTACTAATATTTAGTTTTTCCTGCTAATTATATTGACGCGCCCCAAAAATACTGCTGCCTACGCGCACGATATTGGCTCCTTCTTCCACTGCGATATGGTAATCGTGGCTCATCCCCCTGGAAAGCCACTGGAAGTCCGCGAAAGGAAGATCGCGGGCCTTTTCTCTTTCAAAGAGGCGCCTGAGTTCAGAAAAAACAGGACGGATATCCTCAGGATCTTCAACTACAGGGCCGATAGTCATCAATCCCTTGATTTTGATATGGGGTCGGTCCGCCATAGCGTCGATAAAAGAGGCCAGCTCTGGCACATACAATCCGCTCTTTTGTTCCTCTTCGGCGATATTGACCTGAACCAGACAATCTGTTATCAGGCCCGCCGCTGCAGATCTCTTCTCTATTTCATCAGCAAGACCGATATTATCCAGAGAATGGATCAAAGCAGTCTTGCCGATAATGTATTTGACTTTATTCGTCTGCAGATGACCGATCAAATGCCACTCCGCGTCAGGCAGGGCTTCCTGTTTCGGTACCAGCTCCTGCACTCTGTTTTCGCCAAACCATTTCTGTCCGCTGTTCCAAGCCTCCGTCACTGCTTCGATGGGTTTTGTTTTGGATACGGCAAGCAGGTGCACCTGTTTTGCGGCGCGCGGACTGCGCAGACGCGCAGCCTCAATATTGCCAAGGATCTGTTTGATATTATCCGCGATAGACATTACTTCCTCCGTCACCCGTAGTATTTCATTCCTTCCCTGGCTTTAGCAGGGACGGTAACGATAAGGGTGTGTTCTTCGATATCGTTGGTAAAATAGCTGTTTTCAAAACGACCGCTGATACTGATCGGGCAGTATTCCAGCTGATCGTCCCGTACTATCCATACGCCGGCCTGACCCGATCCATCTGTTACCACCGACTCCTCCGGCAGCAAAATGCCGGAAATAGTCTCCCCATGCAGCGTGCAGTCCAAATGTCGCAATTCCATCATTTCTGTTACGGTAGCAGGAACGTTCAGCATCAGGTAATAACGTCCGTCGTCC
>JAUMVS010000337.1 GCA_030530045.1 Phoenicibacter congonensis | reverse complement strand
AAGAGGGGGAAAACGTCATCGGGATGCTGGTAGGGGACGGCTGGTATAACTGTAAGGATTTCAAACCCGATGCCAAGAAATTCAAGCCCGAGCACGCGGTGCTTTTTCAGATCAGGCTGGATTATGAAGACGGCAGCTCGGAGAACATTCTGTCTGACGGCCAGGTGCTGGTGCAAAAAAGTCCGATACAGTCCTCGGATCTGTTTGCCGGGGAGGTTTACGACGCCAGACTGGAGCGGGACGGCTGGGACTGCCCCGGCTTTGATGCCGGAGGCTGGCGGAAGGGCATCCCGTCCGGGCACTGTTACGGAAATCTGGAAGCGCAGTATGGCCCGCCGGTGCGTCCCACAAGGGAGATCAAAGCGGTAAAGCTGATGCGCAGCCCCAAGGGGGAAACCATCCTCGACTTCGGCCAGAATATGGCGGGCGTTCTGCGGGTTCGGACAAATTTACCCGCCGGGGCAAGGCTGGTTCTGGACCATTTTGAGACGCTGGACCAGCACGGGAATTATTTTGACAACATCCTGCTCAGCAAGCTCACCGGGCACCGGCAGCAGGACACCTATATTTCCGACGGCAAGCCGGCGGTGTTTGTCCCCCGCTTCACATACCATGGCTTCCGCTATGTGCGCGTTACCAGCCCGGGAGAAATCAAGCCGGAGGACTTCACCGCGCTGGCGCTCTCAACGGATCAGGAGGAACTGGGAACCTTTACAACCTCCCGTGGGGACATCAACCGTCTTTATGAAAACACGCTCTGGTCCCAGCGCTCCAATATGCTGTCCATCCCCACGGACTGCCCCCAGCGGGAAAAGGCCGGGTGGTGCGGCGATATCCAGATTTACGCCGGCACCTCAATGCTCAACGCCAATACAACGCCCCTGCTGACCCGGTGGCTTCGCAGTCTGCGCTGCGACCAGCACGCAAACGGTGCTGTACCGATGGTGGTTCCCTATGCCGGTTCCTATCCGATGCAGGGGAAGATCCATAAGCTGCTGTATCACAGCGACGGCCCCCTGGGGCAGGCGGGATGGGGCGACGCCGCCTGCATCGTTCCGTGGCGTATGTATGAGGGTACCGGCAACACACACATTTTGCGGGAACAATACGCGTCGATGAAAAAATGGTGTGATTACGTGATCTCCACCGCCGAAAAATGCAGAGGAAAGCAAAAGCTTCCCGAGACGCTTGACCGGTATCTTTGGAACACAGGCTTCCAGTTCGGCGAGTGGCTGATCCCCAGCCAGGCAGGAAAATCCTCCGGCAAAAAAACCGATTCCGCTGTTTACTGCGCCCCCATCTTCGGCTGGCGTTCTTGCTGCATCATGGCGAACACGGCGGCCCTGCTGGGGCATGGGGGGGACGAGTTTTATTACCGGGATATTGCCTCGAAAATGGAAAAGGCTATCCGGCAGGCCGTAATCGGTGCGGACGGATCCGCGCTGCCGGATCTCATGGGCGCCTATGTGCTTGTGATCGCCTTTGACCTTGCTGATGGAGCCTTGCGTGAAAAATTGGCGCAAAAGCTGCTCCTCAAGATCGAAGAGAACGGGGACTGCCTGGATACCGGCTTTCTGGCAACGCCATACCTTTTGGATACGCTATGCAAAATTGGACGGGCAGACAAGGCATATGCCATCCTTTTGCAAGAAAAATGTCCCTCATGGCTGTACGAGGTACAGCAAGGGGCGAC
>JAUMVS010000336.1 GCA_030530045.1 Phoenicibacter congonensis | reverse complement strand
ATGAAAAGGTCATCGAGCTCTGCGAAAATCAGGCGAGCGATGCGCTTCGCCTGCAGGCCGCGCGAGCCTGCGACCGCGCCGGTCAGTATGAACGCGCCGTCAAAATCTTTGAAACGCTGCCCGACGCGGTCTGGCGGAATGGCTGTGCGTCCGCATACGCCCACGCGCTCCTGCGTTCCGGAAACCTCGAGCGCGCGCAGGCGCTCGGGCTGACCTCCATACAGGAAAAAGACGAAGCCCTTGCCGCCGCCATAGCGGATGGAAAATCTCTTCGTCTGGTTCCCACGCAGGAAACGCTCACGGATTCCTTGAGCGCGCTCCCCGTGTTCTGTTCCAATACCTTCGCGGAGAAAAACCGCGAAGCCGCGGAAGCGGAGGGCATCACCTTTGAACCGACAGACGACCATGTCCTCGTCCGTCTTTCGCATACGTTAGCCGACCTTGGCACATCCTCTGATGACATCCGGCTTTATTCCGTTTCTCCCTCCGAAAGCGCATTTCTAATCGGTTTCGGCAACGTTGCAGCCATCGTGCGCAATGAGGAAATCACGGTGCTCACCATAAACCGCAGCCGCGGCGCGCAGAACGAGTTCGCCGACCTGACCTACCGGCACATCGAAAATCGCTTTGCCTTTCCCAGCGAACCGGACTCCTTCTGCTGGTCTCCGGACGAGCGCTATATTACCATGACTTTTCCGCGAAGAACTCTTATGAACATGCAATTTATGGATCTGCTGCTTGCGGACACGCGCACCGGCGACATTTTCCTCGCGGAAGCCACGCCGAAAAAGATAAGGATCGACGGCGCATTGACCGCCACGACCGCCTGCTTCGACGAAACCGGCAGGTACGTGTATTATCTTGTTTACGGACATGTCGCCGAAAACGCGCGCAGTGGACTCAAGCGTTACTGCCTTGAGACCGGCGAGACCGAGCTGCTCTGCACGGTCTCCGGCACCTTCTTCTATTATCCACAGCTGAGCGTGGACGGGAACGGCGTCGTGCGCGCCATCACGGACGACAACAAACAGGATCGTCATCTCGGCGTGATCACGTTCACAAATGTCGATGGCGAATGGAATAGCGAAGTACGCAGCTTTCCGAACCCCTTGGCGTTGCAGTCTCCGCGCCGCTATTACCGCAGCGAAAACAGCGGCTATGAACTGTTTCTCTCAAAGGGATATATCCAAACCTCGGAAATCGGCGCGCATGATATGAATTATCTCACGTTCTACAACGAGACCCTCGGCACAGGCAGCGACGCGAACGCCATTCTGCTTCCCGTCGACGGTTCCGGTCAGGCGGAGACCATGGAAATCAGCGAATACCTTTCTGCTATCGCACAGAAAACCATTGAGCAGCCGTCCATTCAGCAGGTCACGCTTTCTCCGGACGGTTATTCCGCTCTGATTCTCGCGGCGTACAATCGTTCCGTCGTTTGCTGTATTCTCGATCTGGACACCCTCGTCTGCCGCCGCGTCGAGTTCCCGGAGGACGCTCAGCCCGACCCTGTCTCTATCGAGTACTCCTTTACCACCCTCAGCTGGCTGGAAGACGGCACCATCCTGATTCCGTCGGAAAGCACCGGAAATCTCTTCAAGCTCTCCATTGAATAACCGTTTCTCCCCCGCCCGCTTCGAACGCCGCTTCGAAGCTGGTATTTTTATGCCCGGAACGCGAAAACGCGGCGCGGCCTAT
>JAUMVS010000044.1 GCA_030530045.1 Phoenicibacter congonensis | reverse complement strand
AAATGAGGTCGCTTCCGCCGCCGTGAATGTCGAATGGAAGGCCGAGATATTTCTTCGACATGCAAACGCATTCGGTGTGCCAACCTGGGCGACCAGGACCCCAAGGGCTATCCCATGAAGGCTCGCCTGGCTTTGAAGCTTTCCAAAGTGCGAAGTCGGCCTCGGCACGCTTGCGCTTTTCAAGCCCTTGTCCATCGGCGATGAGCGTTCTGTGACCCGATTCCCCATCGTTTACGTCACGACCTGAAAGCACGCCATATGTCTTGTCGGAAGCAACGTCGAAATAAACGTCGCCGTCAACTTCGTAGGCATGACCCTTCTCGATGAGAGTCTGTGTAATCTCAATCATCTCAGGAATTTCCTGCGTTGCACGCGGGCGAATCGTTGGGTCGAGCACGCCTGCGTCGTGCATGTCGCTAATGAACTTGTTGATGAATTCTTCCGTGACATCTTCTGGAGTGCGGCCCTGCTCGTTTGCTTTGTTGATAATTTTGTCATCGCAGTCGGTCAGGTTCTGCACAAAAGTGACGTCGTAGCCGCGATATTCAAAGTAGCGGCGAATCATGTCAAACGACAAAAAAGTGCGAGCGTTGCCGATGTGAATTTTGTTGTAGACGGTCGGTCCACAAACATACATCGCAACTTTTCCCTCTTCACGTGGGACAAACTCTCTCTTTTTTCTTGCTTTTGTGTCGTAAATTTGCATTTTTAAATCCTCTTCATGAATGCGAGTTTTTTAAGCGTTCTAAAAATAAGTTAGCAGATTGAAAGCTAATTTTTGCGCAATAAACAAACAGCGCTTGCTGCAATTCCTTCTTTTCGACCAACGAAGCCGAGCTTTTCGGTTGTGGTCGCTTTGAGGCCGACTTTGTTGATTGGAAGGCCCAGCGCATCGGCAATGTTTTTCCGCATTGCATCTTTGTGTGGTGCCATTTTTGGAGCCTGCGCCATAATTACCGAATCGATGTCTTGAATCTCAAAACCTTCGTCTTTCAGGCGAGCGCCAACGATTTTCAACATTTCAATTGAGTCAGCATCTTTCCAGTCGGCGGAAGTGTCGGGGAAAAGGTCGCCAATGTCGCCAATGCGCGCTGCGCCAAGCAATGCGTCCATGATTGCATGCACCAAAACATCGGCATCGGAATGACCCAAAAGGCCAGTTTCATGCGGAATTTCAACTCCGCCAATGATGAGTTTCCTGTCAGGAACTAGCGCGTGAACGTCAAAACCGTTTCCGATGGAGAGTTCTGACATTATTCGCTGACCTCTTCCTGCTCAATTGTGATTGACGATTTGAGCATTGTGCGAAGCGATGAAATTAAAAGCTCGTAGTCCTCAGGAATTGTCAGTTTAATGTTGTTGCGCGTGCCGTTGATAGCGGCAATTCTTCCGCCCAGGCGCTCGACAAGCGAAGAGTCGTCGGTGCCAACGAAGCCATCGGCAAGAGCGGCGATGTGTGCTTCTTTATAAATTGCTTTGCGGAAAACTTGTGGCGTGTGCGCAGTCCAAAGCGCTGAGCGATCAGGCGTGCCAGCGATGAGACCGTTTTCCAAAACTTTGATTGTGTCGATGCAAGGGAAGCCAACGATTGCGCCGTCGATTTCATAATTTCCCTTGAGTTCGTTGATTGCGTGGTCGATTGTTTCGGTTGTGATGTGTGGGCGAGCGCCGTCGTGAATTGCAACTATTGGCAGGTCATCAGCTGTGGCTTCGAGGCCGTGGAATGCGCTTTCCTGACGAATTGTGCCAGCTTCTGCCAGCTTAATTGGAGTTTTGAACTGGAAAGGCTCGATTGCGACACTCACATATTCGTCTTGTTTGTCCTTCGGACAAACAACAATCATTTCGGCGATGTTTTGCGAGTCGTCGAAAGCCTTGAGCGACCAGGTGAGCATTGGTTTGTCGCCGATGATCACAGTTTGCTTGCCGCCAGGGTGCTTGAATCGTGTTCCTGACCCGCCGGCCAAAATAATTGCAGATGCTAGTGCTTTTGTACCCATATCTCTCATCACCTCGCAAAAAAAGTGAAGTTATACCCGTGTCTATAAAGCTAATTTATCGATTTATCTAATGCTAACATTATAAAGAATCATGACAATTGACACCAACAAACAGAATCACTCAGGCGCACTGTCGTCGCTAGAATTGCTCGCTCCTGCGGGCGGTTTAGAGCAGCTCGTCGCGGCTGTGAATTTTGGCGCAAACGCGGTCTACCTTGGCCTTGACCAGTTCTCGATGCGCGCAAAGGCTAAAAATTTCACCATCGATGAGCTAAAGCAGGGTGTCAAAATTGCTCATGCAGCAGGCGTAAAAGTTCATGTTACGCTAAACATTCAAATGCACGAGGCTGACCTTGCAACTCTGCCTTCCTATTTCGAGGCGGTCGAGGAGGCTGGTGCTGATGCAGTCATTGTTGGTGACATTGGTGCGATGATGCTTGCAAAAAAGCACGCGCCAAACGTTGAGCTTCACGTTTCAACACAGGCTGCAGTTGCAAATTCAGAAAGCGCGAAGGCTTTCTATGAGCTGGGTGCAAAACGTGTTGTTCTAGCTCGTGAAATGGCACTTTCTGAAATCGCAGAATTCAGAAGCAAAATCCCAGCCGATTTGGAAGTTGAGTCGTTCGTGCACGGTGCGCAATGCATGGCGCAAAGCGGCCGCTGCCTCATCTCGAGTTATCTTTGTGACCGCAGTGCAAATCGCGGTGCTTGCACGCAGCCTTGCCGTTGGGGCTATCACGTGGTGGAAGAAAAGCGCCCTGGCATGGACTTTGGTGTTGAGGAAGCAGGCGGCTTGACCTATGTCTTTAACGCTGCTGACCTTTGCATGATTGATCATTTGCAAGAGCTTGCCGATGCAGGCGTTAATTCTATCAAGATTGAAGGCCGCAATAAAAAGGCGTTCTACGTTGCAACTGTTGTTGGTGCCTACCGCAGAGTTCTCGACGGTTGTGACCCTGCCGATGTTCACGAAGAACTTGAGTGCATCTCGCACAGGCCCTATTCCGAAGGTTTCTATTTTGATGAGCCTCGACAAACGCTTGATTTCGATGGATACACTCAGTCGACCTTGCATGTAGCCGATGTTCTCGACTGCACCCCAATTAACAACGGCAACTCTTGGCAGTTGAAGCTTCGTTGCCGAAACAAGATTTGTGCAAATGAGCCAATCGAGGCGCTAGTTCCGCATGCTCCAGTTGAAACTCTTCAGCTTCGCGATTTTGTGTGGGTTGATTCAGAAGGTGTCGAGCGTTCTCAAGACGAGCTAAATCGCCCAGGTGAAATTTACACGGCAACATCTTCTGCGGAAGTTCCAGCTGGTTCATTCCTTCGCAAAAGGGAAGACCGCGTCACTTCGCGCGTCAACATTTAGACCCTCACCTAACAGTTAGAATTTCACGCGTCAAACGCTTGTCGAAGCGGCGCTTTACCTTGTACAATCTGTGTCTGTGAAAAACTTGAACGGAAGATATTTTTTTGGACTTGCATGCACCGTAGCAGGCGCAGGACTTTGGGGTTTTTCGGGTTCTTGCGCTCAATATTTAACGCAAGTCGACGGCGTGCATCCAATCTTTCTAACAGCATTTCGCTCATGCGTTGCTGTTGTTTTCTTTTTCCTTTGCATTGCAGTGAGAAAGTTCAATCTCGAGCGCAACGGTCACACTTTCGTTGGACCGTTTCACACAATCGCTAAAAACAGGCGCCTCATTAAAGGTTTCGTTTTGTTCGCGCTCTCGCTTGGCACCGACCAGTTTGCCTACTCAGCAACGGTCGCTCTCACAAATGCAGGCACAGCTACGATTTTGCAAATGCTTTCAGCTGTTGTCGTCATGGTTGTCACGTGCCTTCTAGCTCGCAAGTTTCCAAAAGTTCGCGAGCTTGCTGCGCTCATTTTGGCGATGATTGCGACTGTTCTCATTTCCACTCAAGGCGACATTACGTCTGTCGTGCTGCCGTTCTGGGGGCTTTTCTGGGGCATTGTTAACGCAATTGCCGTTGCTGGTTACATCATGTTCCCTGAACGCTTTGGCCTCTTTCAAGCAATTGGCAGCTTCGCAAGTGTCGCATGCGGCACGCTTTTCTGCGCTGTTGTTGGATCACTTGCGGTGTTTGGCTGTGAGCTGTGTGGCATCGACATTTTTACTAACGTTTTCGCACTTGACTCTTTTGGCTGGCTTGTTGCAACTGGTGGTCTCGGGTTCACTGGCACATTCCTGGCGTTTGGTCTCTATGTTAGCGGCGTCAAAATCGTGGGGCCAGTGCTTGGCAGTTTGCTCGGTGCCGTCGAGCCAGTGAGCGCTGCAATCGTTTCTTGGGCATGGCTTGGCACCGACTTCACTCTTTGGGATTCAAGCGGCCTCATTCTCATGGTGGCAATGCTTGTACTCGTCACGGTTCGCAAAGAGAAAGCCGCTGCCTAAAACTGCGCACATTCCGCGCCTTCTTTTGTCGACTCGCGTCATCATCCTGAAATTGGAAAGTCGCAAATTGGGTTAAACTCTAAACAAGTTACAGAAAGGATTTCATCATGGAAAGAGCTATTAGAACAATGCGCCGCTCGGGCGCGTGGGCAATTGCATTTGGCAGCGTCGCAGCAGTGGTTGGAGTCTCTGTTGGCGTTGGTTGCATTGTTTTGGGCGCAAAACTGCTCAAAAACTCCCGCTAAACATCGGCAAATCTGGTGGTGTTTCGCCTCAGTTTTTTCTGAGGTTTAGTCTAACTTTTGTTTTTTTCATGTTGATGTAAGATGAACTTTAATGTTCAGTTTTTAAGGAGTAAAGATGGCAGAAGAGAATCAAGAACAAGTTCCAGAAGGCTGCACGCATGACTGCTCTAGCTGCGCTTTTGGCAATTGCGGAGCAAGAACTGCGCCTCAAAAATATGAGGTCCTACCTTCTTCACACATAAAGAAAATCATCGCTGTTGTGTCAGGCAAAGGTGGCGTTGGTAAAAGCGCTGTTACTTGCTTGCTCGCTTCCGAGCTAACTAAACAGGGCAAAAAAGTTGGCATTCTCGACGCCGACATCACTGGCCCTTCAATTCCAAAGGCATTTGGCGTGAATCGCCGCCCTGGCGCTTCCATTGCTGGCATTGAGCCAATTCTCACCGAAAGCGGAATCAAAATCATGTCACTGAACCTTCTTCTTGACAACGAAGAAGCTCCAGTTGCATGGCGTGGTCCGCTGATTGGCGGCGTCATCAAGCAGTTCTACGAAGAAGTCATGTGGGGCGAGCTTGACTATTTGCTCTTCGACATGCCTCCAGGAACAAGCGACGTGTTCCTCACAATCATGCAAATGATTCCGGTTGACGGCATCGTCACAGTTTCGGCTCCTCAAGAGCTCGTTCAAATGATTGTTGGCAAAGCTGTCAACCTTGCAAAAGAGATGAACGTTCCAGTCACTGGTCTCGTTGAGAACATGAGCTACTTCGTTTGCGACGAGTGCGACAAGAAACACTACATCTTTGGCGAGACTCAGGCTAAAGACGTTGCTGAGAAATATGATATTCCATCCTATGCAACGCTTCCACTTGATCCAAAATTCGCTCGCCTTGTTGATGCTGGCAAAGTAGAGGAATATGAGATCGACGGTGCTCTAAACAACGTCATCGAGCACATCTAGGCTTTAGCAATAATTTAAGAATCGCACGAAAGCGGGGGAGCGCAATGCTCCTCCGCTTTTTTCTTTGCAGTTTGGCGCGGCGCTCTGTGTTATCATAGTTAGGCGTCGTGGGGCATTAGCTCAGCTGGGAGAGCGCATGGCTGGCAGCCATGAGGTCAGGGGTTCGAACCCCCTATGCTCCACCATTTTTATGCGCGGTCTAGCTAAGGTTATTTGCGCATCATGTGGTCAAGTTCCTCACCACTCATGCAAAATTAAACCAAAATTAGACCAAAAATATTTCTGTGCAGTTTGGGAAGGGTAGTAAAGGTAGCTGCATGAAATCGAACCGAATAGTTTATTTCGATGTCTTGAACATCTTGGCTTGTCTTGCCGTAGTCTTTATGCATTGCAACAACATGGTGCACGTTTATGCGCCTGGTCCAAATTGGCTTTGCAGTCTTGTTATTGAGGTTATCTGCTGGTGGGCAGTTCCGATTTTTCTCATGCTCTCGGGAGCAACGCTCATGCGCTATCGCGACCGATATGACACAAAAACGTTTTTCAAAAAACGAGTTGTGAGAACTTTTGTCCCATTCCTTCTTTGGTCAATTTTCATCTACATTGTGCGCTTTGGAATAGCGGCGACTCCAGAAGAGGCTGCGAAATTTGGGCTTCTTGATTTTTGGACATTGTTTATGTCGAGTGGAATTGAAGGAGTTTACTGGTTCTTCTTCCCGCTGTTTGCGCTCTATCTTGCCTATCCTGCGTTGTCTTTGCTTTCTAACGAGCGCAAGGTGCTTTGGTATCTCGCTGGCACTTTCTTTGTGCTCCAATCGATAATTCCACCAGTGTTGGGAATGCTCAAACTCTCATGGAATCCTTCTATTTCCCAGCCAATGGTAACAACGTTTGTTTTCTATGCCATTCTTGGTTACCTTGCGTCCACTGAAGATTTTTCAAAGAAAACTCGCCTTACAATTTATGGACTTGGGATTTTCGCAATCGTTTTTCGTTATGTCAACATGGCGATAATGTCGGCACAGGTTGGCGAAGTCGTGAAGACGGCAAGCATTGATTATGGCTATTTCACAGGCGTCCTGCCCGCACTTGCAGCGTTTGTTTTCTTCAAGCAAATTGACTTCTCTTCACTTAATGAAAGAGCGATTGGTGTCATAGCTAAAGTTGCCTCTTGCAGTTTTGGAGTCTATCTCATCCATCGCCTCTTCATTCACGACCTGATTGCGGTAATTTTGAAGGTGTCTCAAACATCAATTGCCCTCAGAACAATCGCTCCAATTCTCATTTGGATTGCATGCATTGTCATTGTGCTGGGTCTCAAAAAGGTTCCGGTTCTGCGACGCGTGGTGCCGTAAGGGCCTCGTCTCTTCGCTCTGTCTTGTGTTGCGTCAACATGTCGGACGCATCTGCATTACAAATGAACACTTCTTTTTATAGCCTGGGCAAAACTTGCTGGATTTCAGAGATAAAAGCACTAGCGGAACTGCCAGTGCTTTCTTGCTTTTTGTATTTATCTTTCGATTTAGCTGGCTTGTTGCGTTCTAAATCTATTCTTGAGGCAAGAATCTTAAAGATGCAGAAAACTACGCGCCAAGCTGGCGATAGGCTTCACAGACATCCTTTGCGTCGCCCTTCATGCGCATGTGGCCCTTCTCAATCCAGATTGCTTTTCTGCAAAGGTTCTCGACTTGGTCAATGCTGTGCGAAACAAACAGAAGTGTCGTGCCGTAATTGTCAACGAGGTCGTTAATGCGATCCATGCACTTCTGCTGGAAGAGGAAGTCGCCAACCGAGAGTGCCTCGTCAACAATCAGAATGTCAGGAACTGTAGCCGTCGCAATTGCGAATGCAATTCTTGCAACCATGCCTGAAGAGTAGTTCTTCATTGGCATGTCAACGAAGTTTTCAATCTCGGCAAACTCAACAATCTTGTCGAAGTTCTCGTCGATAAATTCCTTGCTGTAACCAAGGAGGGAGCCGTTGAGATAGGTGTTTTCACGAGCGGTGAGTTCGTAGTCAAAACCTGCGCCAAGCTCAATCAGAGGAGCGATTGTGCCGTTGATTTTGCAAGTGCCTTTCGATGGTTCAAGAACGCCAGCAACAATTTTTAGCAGCGTCGATTTGCCTGAACCGTTGGTTCCAACGATTCCATAAACATCGCCTCGGTTGACGGTGAAATTAATATTCTCGAGCGCTTTGAACTCGCGGAACATGAGCTCGTGGCGAATGATTTTGATGAAGTATTCTTTCAGGTTCGTTAGCTTTTCGTTAGCGATGTTGAAAATCATGTCAACATCTTTAACTTCGATAACTACTTCCGATGTGTCGATATTGTTTTTCACTTTTTACAACTCTCTTTAAACGTAAAGAATGAATTTATGTTCGGTTTTCCTAAACACCCAAATGCCGAGCGCCAGCGAAATTGCAGCCATTGCGATGCAAATCAGGTTTTGCTCGATGGTTGGTGTGATGTTGTACATCATGATGTTTCTAAAGTAAAGAATGTACTGATACATTGGGTTGAACTGAATTGCCTGCTGCAAAATTTCAGGCAGAAGTTCCACTGGATAGAACAGCGGTGTTGCGTAGGTCCAAGCCGTGAGCACAACGCTCCAAAGATGAATTACGTCGCGGAAGAACACAGCTAACGATGCCAAAATGAGGCCCAGTCCAGCTGAGAATGCTACGACGTAGACAATCAGGAGCGGCAAAAACAGAATGTCCCAAGTTGGAATGACTTGGAAGTAAATCATTACTGCGACAGCAGCAATAGCCGAGAAAAGGAAGTTTACGAGCGAGAAAATGACTTTCTCGAGACGAATTTTTTGAATCAGCGAGGCTGCTCCAATGATGGATTGCATAGCTCCACTTGTTGCATCACTCATGAGAGAGAACATGATTTGTCCAAGAATCAAATAAAGAGGGAAGTTCTCGATGTTAAAGCGGAACATGTAAGAAAAAACTGCCGACATAACAATCATCATGAGCAGTGGGTTTAAGACCGACCAAACAACGCCGAGAACGCTTCGTCTGTATTTGACCTTAAAGTCTTTGCCGACGAGAGTCTTTAAAATAAACCAGTTTTTCTTCCAGGTGCGAGTCTCGATTGCGTTTCTCGCAATCTCACCATCTCGCCTAGGCGATTCTATTGCTTGTGAACTGTTGTCCATTATTTATTCCTGTTCGTTGATTCTAGATTTCGCTTTATTTAGAGCCGATGATAATCCAGCGTGTCTTGTTTCTCTTAAAAACGCTTTTCCCAGGTGACCTGCGCGTCCAATCTTGGATCTCCTCAGCCAATCGCCGTGCGTCGCTTTATACACTTTGAGCGCTGCAGTTTCATGCTCGGGGTCGTCACTCAGGAAAAGAGCCTCTTTGATTTTAGTACCCTTTTTCGGATGTGTTGTGGTTTTTAAGAATGCACGCTCCACACCGTCAAAGAAATATTTGCTGTCTTTCTCCAAAAGGTCAAATTTCTCAAGGAATTGCTCACGGCAATCTTTGACGAAATTCACGTTGTGTGGCACGCCAATAGAGTTGGCTTTCCAATACATCATGTGAAGAGCGTAATTGTCAAAGTTACGCTTGTTTGCCTTCATCAAGCCTGCATCTTCAAGCTGCTTTCTCATTGTGGCAAGCGCGGTAATCATGTACTCATATTTATCGTTTGTGTTGTCGCTCAAGCTGCCCTCACGCGCTCTTCTGTAGTGGTAAAGCGTCTTGTTGAGGTAATAAATGCTGTTAGCGGCCGAAAGCGCGACATAGGTAAAAGGCATGTCCTCATGAGCGCCCATTTTTACAAACTCAAGATTAATGTCGGTCAGAAGTGAACGTCTGTAGAGCTTGTTTACGGTAAAGCCAATGAGATATTTATAGAAGTGATCAATGTCACTCGCCTTGAAAGGAGTGCCGACCGGGATTCTTTCCTTGTCAACAGCAGTTTTGTGCGGTGTGAACTTCTTCTTTTCTTCGTCGAAGAGGTCGATGTTATAGACAACAGCATCAACTTTGTTTTCGATTGCACATGTGAGAGTGTCTTCGATGAGCGTTGGTTCGACAAAGTCGTCGGAGTCGATAAAGCAAAGGTAATCGCCTGTTGCATTGCGAAGGCCAGTGTTGCGGGTGTCGCTTGCGCCAGAATTTGCCTTGTCAATGACCTTGATGCGGCTGTCGTTCTTTGCCCATTTCATCAGCACATCAAGACTATTGTCTTTCGAGCCGTCGTTTACACAAATGATTTCAAGGTTTTGATAGGTTTGCCCCGTGACCGACTCAAGCATTTCGTCGAGGTAGTCGGCCGTGTTGTAAACAGGAACAACTATTGAAACCAAAGGCTCACTTTTTACATTGTTTAGTCGCATAGAAAAAATCCTATTTAAAGAACTTGTTTGTAGCCTTTACGATCGCTTTTTTGTAGGTTGGAATTGTGTGTGGAACAACTGTGAAGTTAGCCTCAATGTCCCACTCCTTGTCGTTCACGAGAGCTTGGACTTCTTTCCACTCGGCGTCAGCAAAAAGCTGCTTGTCGAGGCGGTCGGCTTCAGCATATGCTTTAAATTCTTCGCGCATTTTGTCGAGGAATTCTGGGCGAAGAGAAACGTCGAGGCGGTTGAAGTTCCAAAGATATGTTTCCCACTTCTTGGCAGGAACGATTTTTGCGAAAGCTTCTGCTTTTTCAGGATGCTCGGCCAAAAGCTTCTCGAATGATTCGTATTCATCGCTAACGCAGAAAACCTTTGCTCCCGATTTAACGGAAGAGTTTTCGTTGTCAATTCTGTAGTGAAGAAGAGCGCGTCTTGTGAGAGCTACGCGGTCGGCAAGTGTCAGT
>JAUMVS010000335.1 GCA_030530045.1 Phoenicibacter congonensis | reverse complement strand
CATACCACCATCGAATGGGCGGACGGCGTAAAAACTACGGTCGGCTGCATGGAGGGCGATCACTTCGATGAATACGCCGGCTTCTGCACCGCCTTCGTCAAGCGCCTGTTCGGCGGTTCCAGAGAAGCGCGCGATACCTTCAAAAAACACAGGGTCGTCACCACAAAGAAGGATCGAAGGGCAGGTGATGGTCGTGCGCAATCTTGCAAGCATTCGAAAGATCGATCAAATTCTTCCCATTGAAGGGAAGGATCGAATCGTTCTCGCCATCGTCGATGGCTGGAGCGTCATCGTCCGAAAGGATGATTTCAGCCCCGGCGATCTGTGCGTATACATCGAAATCGATTCCGTCCTGCCGGAAAAGCCTGAATTCGAATTCCTGCGCAGCAAAAATTTCCGGATCAAAACCATGAAAATGGCGGGCTGCATCAGCGCGGGCATCTGCTTCCCGCTGTCGATTCTGCCGATTGGCGATTACCATTTCGGCGATGACGTCACCAATGTCCTCGGCGTCAAACAGTATACCCCCACCATGGATACCGGCGAGATACCCGCAGAATCCGAAAGGCGAAAGCGCTATCCAAGGTTTTTAATGCGCATGGCGTGGTTCCGAAGGCTCGTTTTGAAAAAGTGCGGGAATACCGAATTCCCATCCTTTCTCCGAAAGACCGATGAAACGCGCATTCAAAATATCCCCCACGTCCTCGATGATCGCGAAAAGGAATGGATCGCCACCGAAAAGATCGATGGTCAATCCGGCACGTTCGCACTTCGCAGAATCAAATCAAAAATCCCATTCGTCCGCGATCGCTTCGAATATATCGTCTGTTCTCGAAACCGCCGCCTTCCCCATCATAATTCTTCTTCGTATTGGTCAGTGTCCGATAAATATCATATCGAATCCATTTTAAAGGAATTCATCGGCGAAAACGATTATGTTTACATACAGGGCGAGGTCGTCGGCCCGCGAATTCAGGGCAATAAATACAATCTCAAGGAATACGATCTGTACGTTTTTAACGTCGGCTCGGAAATGGGGCGGCTGGATTCCGTGCGCGCAAAGCTGGTTTGCGTGGATCGCGGCATGAATTTTGTCCCGATCCTCGAAAAGCTGCGCCTTCCCGAAACCGTGGATGAAGTGCTGCAATACGCGCATGGAAAATCCGCCATCGGCGATACGCTGCGCGAAGGCGTCGTATTCCGCAGTTTGGATGGTCGTGACAGCTTCAAGGCGGTCGATCCGCTCTATCTGATCAAATACGATGAATGAGGTCGAAAAAAATGAAAGCCAAAAGGTATTTTTACTCCGCATTCGTGCAATCCGATTGCCAGCGCATCATCACCGGTGCGTTTACCAGCAAGAAGCGCGGTCTTGATCTGCTGGATGAACTGAACGCCGCGCTGATGAACGAGCTGAAGGCCGAAACCGTAAATATCCTGTCCATGTGGACGCTCGATTGATAAGAAAATAAAAACGCAGTTTTCGTTTTTAATCTTGATTTTCAGCCGCATATCGGGTATAATAATCATGTAAACGCGCTTTCTGGGGAGGATGGTATCTTATGAAGCTTTTGAAATTGGCAGTCAGCGGCCTTCCGCTCTTCAGCGGCAAGCTGGAAATTGATTTTGCAGCCGCGCAAAGGGTATCTTCCAAAAATGCTGAAAACATGTGCCATGTCTTTAGTAGGATGTATCAGAATAACGCAATC
>JAUMVS010000043.1 GCA_030530045.1 Phoenicibacter congonensis | reverse complement strand
GAATTCATTTTGATTAACCTCTACCTCATGTTCTTCAACTTGATTCCAATTCCGCCACTTGACGGCTCATCAATCATTGCGCTCTTCATCCCCGAGCGCTCGCTGCCAAAATACTACGCAATCCAGCGCTACGCACTGCCAGTGCTGCTGTTGCTCATCATTTTTGTGCCCTACATCACAAATGTCGACCCAATCTCGGCCTACCTCAACTTCACCGCGGGCAATCTCGCGAGCCTAATGATGCCGATTTCAATCTTTTAGCGGCGCATGAGCATCAACATTAAAACTGCCAATTTCGAAGGGCCTTTTGACCTGCTGTTGCAGCTTGTTTTGAGCAAGCGCGTCGACATTTCTTCAATTTCAATTGCGGAAGTGACCGACCAATATCTCTCAATCGTGTCGCGCATGGTCATTCTCGACACCGAAACCGCGTCCGATTTTATGCTTGTAGCTGCGACTTTGCTCGAGATTAAAACGCGCTCGCTTCTGCCTCGCGACATTCATGTTTTGGAGGAAGAAGAGCAGCTCTCGCCGCTCGAAGCTCGTGAATTGCTCATCGAAAAGCTGATTATCTACAAGCAGTTCAAAAATTCGGCAGAGGCTCTGACTCGCGATTTTGAGGCGGAAAAACGCCACCTGACGCGCACGTTTGGCCCAACTAGTGACTTCAAAGACGTCGCACCTGATTTCTTAAAAAGCACAACGGCAGAAGATCTGGCGCAAAGTGCAGCACGCTTACTCGGCAGAATAGATCAGTTCTTGCTCGCGTCTTCGCACATTGCGTCCAAGCCGCTAAACACCGAAGTGTTCGCGCAAACTATTCTTGCGCGTTGCAGGGTGGAGGGCAAGACTCGCTTTAGCAAGCTTGTAGAAGAGTCACCTCGACGCGACATTGTGGTCGTTACCCTTCTTGCTGTGCTTGAACTTTACAAGCGAAATCTTGTTAACGTTGAGCAGGTTGAAGAGTTTGGCGACATTGAAATTGAAGCGAAAGAAAACCCGAAACATAGTGGTGTAGCTGGCACTTCTGATGCGGCTGTAACTTCTGACAATGCTGCTGATGATAAAGAAGCAGAAGCGGAGGCTCAATAACTCACACGCTTGCACTTGGCGTTTGATGAATTAACTTACGAAACGACGGACTGAAATTAATAGTTAGAAATTAAAAGAAAGAGATTTTAGAAAAAAAGATGTTTGAAGCAATCACTGAATATAAAACTCGTGCCGACAGAAAGTTGATGCAGAAAATCCAGGCGATTCTTTTTGTGTCGGAGGGTGCTGTTTCAATTGACGATTTGTGCCAGGCGCTTGGCGAGGATTACGAAGACGTTGAGATGAGTTTGGCCGACCTCGATGATTATTTGTGCGAGGAGAACTCGGCGCTCGAAATTCGCGAGGTCGCCGACGGTTTTCAGCTTTTCACAAAAGATGACTACTACGAGGCGTGCGAGAGTTTCATTCTTGACCAGGACCGCCGCAAGCTTTCGGGTTCTGCGATCGAGGTCCTCTCGATTGTGGCCTACACGCAGCCTGTCACGCGTTCGCAAATCGCTGAAATTCGCGGAGTTAATTCCGACTCGCTCGTGACAACGCTCATCAACAAAGGCTACGTTTTTGAGAGCGGTGTTTCAGCTGACGCTGGAAACCCTGCTCTTTTGTCAACGACTACGCAATTCCTAAACTCGTTTGGCTTTACCAGTATCGATGAGCTTCCTCCAATCGAAGACTTCGCTCCCGACGAAGACGCCCGCATCGCAATTGCAGAACGCCTCGGCGCCCTGCATTCCCGCAACCAGGAAAAAGGGGACGATGAGTTCGGTGCAGCATCGTTAAATGGGGACGATGAGTTATTTGCATCGGAGGAAAATGGCGTCGCTAGCGGGGAAGTTGCCGACCTGCAAAATGGGGACGATGAGTTATTTCGCTCACGCTCTTTGAACCAGGAAGGCAATGGTGATTCGAGCTTGTCAAAAGGGGACGATGAGTTATTTGCATCGGGGGAAAATAGCGTCGCTAGCGGGGAAGATGCCGACCTGCAAAATGGGGACGATGAGTTCGGTGCAGCAGCGGTAAATGGGGACGATGAGTAGTTAGCGCATGATGCGACTGCAGAAATATTTAGCGCGTAGTGGCGTGGCTTCGAGGCGCAACTCCGAGAAGATTATTCTCGAGGGGCGCGTCACGGTGAACGGAAGAGTCGTGAGCGAACTTGGCACTTCTGTCGACGAAACGTCCGATGAGGTTGCGGTCGACGGAAAAGTCGTAAAACTCATCGAGAAGAAAGTCGTGCTTCTGCTTAACAAACCAACTGGCTACATCACCGCGATGAGTGATCCGCAAGGTCGCCCGATTGTAAAAGACCTCATCGATGTTGAGAAATACCCTGGTGTTTTCCCAGTTGGAAGGCTCGATTTTGACACAAGTGGCTTGCTTCTTTTTACGAATGATGGCGAGCTGGGCGCTGCGCTCATGCATCCATCTTCAGAGGTGCGAAAGACCTACGTCGCCAAGGTCGAAGGCGAGATTTCATCGAAAGACCTTGACTGTCTTCGTGCCGGCGTTGACATCGGCGATTTCGTGACATCGCCAGCCGCATGCACTTTGATTTCTCGAAATCCAAAACGTTCAGTTGTTGAGGTCACAATTCACGAAGGCAAAAATCGCCAGGTGCGCCGCATGTTTGACGCTGTGGAACACCCAGTGCTCGAGCTCGAGCGTGTGAAATATGCCAATCTCACGCTCGACGGCGTGGCACTCGGCGAGGTGCGCGAAGTTAAGGGTCGCGAGCTGGAAACACTGCGAACTTTTCTTTAGTGTAGAATTTATTTAAGTTCACACGGAGGGTTTCTAATATGACTAGTTATGTGGAAATATCACCATTGTCGAGCCCAATTTCTGGCTCAATTCGAGTAAGCGGTGACAAGTCCATTTCTCATCGATCCATTCTCTTTTCGGCAATGTGCGAAGGCACTTCGAAAGTCACTGGCGTCCTGAATTCCGACGACGTCCAGGCTTCAATCGAGGCAGTTCATGCACTTGGCGCAAAGGTCGACCTGGCAAAGCAACCTGACGGCTCTCTTTCTGGAACAATCACAGGTTGGGGTGCGGAAGGCCCAAAGCAACCTGACGGCCCAATCGATTGTCACAACTCAGGCACAACCGCCCGTCTTCTCATGGGAATTCTTGCTCCATGGGACATCGAAGTTGAAATCACTGGCGACGAGTCGCTTTGCTCGCGCCCGATGCGCCGCATCACGGCTCCGCTCATGCTGATGGGTGCGAAGTTTTCGCCTGATGGAGCTGAAAACTTGCCAATCACAATTCATGGCAACAAAAATCTGAAAGCAATTCAATATGACAGCCCAATGGCTTCCGCTCAATTGAAATCGGCTGTCTTACTCGCAGGTGTTTCTGCAAACGGAACCACTTCTGTCACAGAGCCTGCTCAATCAAGAACTCACACCGAGCTCATGCTCAGCGAATACGGCGTCGAAACCGTAGCAAACACGCGCTTCGCATCGGTCGAAGGCCCTGTGCAAATGCAGGCTTCCGACTTGAACGTCCCTGGCGACGCATCGTCGGCAGCGTTTTTGTGCTGCTTGGCTGTGCTCTTGAAAGGCAGCGAACTCACTGTCGAGCACGTTCTTTTGAGTGCTTCACGCACGGGTTTCTTGCGCACGCTCGAGCGCATGGGCGCAAACATCGAGTGGGTCGTCGAGGGTTCGGAAGGCAAGGAAGTCTACGGCTCAATCCACGTTAAATATTCACCAAACATTAAAGGTTGCGAAATTCCTGCGAAGTATTTCGCGACTGTAATTGACGAGGTTCCAATTTTGGCACTCGTTGCTTCACATGCAAAAGGCATCACTGTTTTCAGAGGTTGCGAGGAGCTTCGCGCTAAGGAAAGCGACCGCCTCGACGCCATTATTGACGGCCTCACCGAGTTGGGTGCCAGTGCTTGGACTCACGGCGACGACCTCTTCATCGAGGGCGACCCCGATTTCGAACTGCCTGACGGCCTTCGTCTTCCTTCAAATGGCGACCACAGAATGGCTATCACCTGGGCAATCGCAGGCATGGTTGGCAAAAAGCCAATCGAGGTTGAGGACTTCGACTGCGTTTCAGTTTCCTATCCAAACTTCATCGAAGACGTTACTTCACTAACTAAAGGAGAATAAATGATCGTTGCAATTGACGGACCAAGCGGCGCGGGAAAATCCTCAGTCGCTAAAGTAGTGGCGCGCGAACTTGGCTTTTCATGCCTCGACACAGGCGCGATGTATCGTGCGGTCGCATGGCTTGCGTTGCATGACGGCGTGGCGCTCGACGACAATGAGGCGCTTGGGAAGCTCGCTCACGACTGCGACATTCGCTTTGGCCACGAGGACGGCGAGCCTGTTCCAAAGCAGGTTTTTGTCAATGACAACGATGTAACTGACGCAATTCGCACAGCGGAAATCGACAAGGCTGTCTCACCAGTTAGCGCAGCTCCAGCTGTTCGCGAGGCGCTCGTTTATCAACAGCAAAGAATCGGCAACGTAGGAAATTACGTTGTTGAAGGCCGTGACATCGGAACTGTTGTGTTCCCAAATGCCGAGGTCAAAGTCTTCCTCACGGCTTCCGCAGAAGAAAGGGCACATCGCCGCGTTCGTCAAAATGCCGACCGCTGCATTGGCTCGATTGATTACGAAGAGGTCTACGCCGACCTGCTTCGCCGCGACGAGGCTGACACTAACCGCGCAACTTCTCCGCTCAAAAAAGCTGACGACGCTGTGGAAATTGACTCGACAGGCGACCACATCGAAACTGTAATTGCTAAAATTTGCGACCTCGCAAAAGAGAAACAGGCATAAATTAGACACGTGTTACGCACCGAAGAAATGTTTGATCTCCCGCTAGACGGGGAGTTTAACACCGACAAAGAAGGCAACGTCATCAAGCGCCGAATCACGAAATGGTTCAGCTGGCTTGCCTTCATCATTTGCGGTTTTGTTTTCAAAATTGCGTTTCGCTACAAAATAATCAACAAGCACTACGTCACCGATTTAAAAGACAAGACGGGCTGCATCATCGTGGGAAATCACGAGTCCTACCTCGATGCGGTGTTCATGTTTTTGTGCGCGCGCCCGCAAAGGTGCCCGCGCATCGTGGCTCGCGAGAATTTGTTCGTGGGTAAGTCGGCGATTGTGCGCCAAATCCTGTCCCGAGCTGGTGCTTTCCCAATTTCGCGCGACTCTGCAGACAGAACTGCGCTGAAGCGCGCTGCAAAAATGCTCAAGCGCAAAGAGGTCGTGTGCATCATGCCCGAGGGCACTCGTCGCGGACGCGGAACTGCCGACCTTTCACTTCATTCTGGCTTTGTGTTCATTGCAAAAATGGGCGGTGACGTGCCAATTATTCCGTGTGCGTTTAGGAATGTTGGCAACATTAAGCGCAAAGGCGAGCGCCTGCGTTTTCCGAAAGTTGAGCTTGAATTTGGTGAGCCAATTTATTTTTCCGATTTCAGCGATTTCGATAAAAAAGACCGCATGGAAATTTGCAGCTGGTATGTCATGCGCGAGGTTTTCGCGATTAAAAACAAGTGCAAGCCGCAAGAAGTTGACATGAAGGCGCTGTTCCCGAACGATACCGATTATTCCGATGTGCCCGAGGTTGCAAACTTCGAGGTTCACCACACGACACAGGAAATTCTAGATGCCTGCAAAAGTTAAAATTCAGAGAGCTGAGTCGGCGGGCGCCTGCTACGGCGTGGTGCGTGCGCTCGAGCTCACCGAAAAAGCAATTGACGAGTGCGAGCAAGTCTCAACTTTTGGCGAAATCATTCACAACCCAATCGTCGTTAGCGGCTTCGCGGAAAAGGGCGTTTCGGTAATCAAAGAGGCTAGTGAAGCGAGCGGAACTGTCGTTTTGCGCTCGCATGGCGTTCGTCCAAGTGTCGAAGAGGAAATCGCAGCCCGCGCAAATGTGATTGATGCGACGTGCCCCTACGTCAAAAAAGCCCAGCTAGCCGCAAGAAAACTTGGGGAAAAGCACCCAACCGTTATCGTCGTTGGCGAAGAGGGACACCCTGAAGTCGAGGCGATTGTTGAGTATGCAAATCAAACATGCGCAAATGTAATTCTTGCTCCATCGCTTGAAAGCCTGCCCGACAAACTCGGTCCAAGTGTTGGCATCGTTTCTCAAACCACACAATCGGAATCGACTTTCTCTGAAATCGTTTCCGCCGTCAAATCCCGCATGCACAAAGGGGACGATGAGTTGTTTAGTGGCAAGGAAAATAGCACCGCTAGCAGGGAAAACAGTGACTTGCACAAAGGGGACGATGAGTTGTTTTTGGAGATCAAAAACACGATTTGTCATGCGACGCAGGAGAGGCAAGAGGCGGCGTTGAGCTTGTCTTCAAAAGCGCAGGCCATGATTGTTTTGGGTGGTAAAAAGTCGGCGAACACGCGTCGCTTGTTCGAGCTTTGCGAAAAGAACTGCGACCATTGCTTCCACGTCGAATCGAAAGACGAATTCCCCGCGATGATCTCAGAAATCAAAGCGCTAATTGGGGACGATGAGTTTTGTGCGGGGAAGCAAAAATGCGGTGCTACCTGCGAAAATCCTGCCCTGCAAAAAGGGGACGATGAGTGTTGTTCAAGTCTGCAAAAAGGGGACGATGAGTGTTGTGCAAGCCGCTCACGCTCTTTTAACCAGGACGAAAGCGATGACTGTGAATTTCTAATAGGAATTACTGCGGGGGCATCGACGCCAGCGACGCAAATCGATGAGCTCGAGGCGGCTCTTCGCGCGGAACTAGCCTAGCCGCAAAACACCTTCTTTCGTTGTATTCATCTGCGTGTTTCCTGGCGACTGCCAGGCTTGTTTTATACTATCAAGTTGGAAAAATTTGCATTTATTTATGTGATTAGGAGGGGAAAGTGCCCGCATTTAACAATTTTGAATTTTGCTCCCCAACACATTTTGTGTTCGGAAAAGACGCTGAACTTCAGGTCGGCGAGAAACTCGCGGCTTTCGGCGCACACAAAGTTCTGATTCATTACGGAAAACACGCTAAAGACTGCGGACTAATCGACAGAGTTGCAAAGACACTTGTCGATAACGGTCTTGAATATGTCGAGCTCGGCGGAGTTCGTCCTAACCCTGAAATCAATCTTTGCCGCGAAGGCGCAAAAATCTGCAAAGAGCAGGGCGTTGACTTCGTTTTGGCAGTCGGCGGCGGCTCGGTCATCGACTCTGTAAAATGCATCGCCGACTCTGCTGTTTATGACGGCGACGCCTGGGACCTCGTTTCAAAAAAGGCACCTGTAAAGGCTTCTCTTCCAATCGCTAGTGTTCTCACAATCCCAGCAGCTGGCAGCGAGGGCTCGAAAAATTCCGTCATTTCAAATGACGAGCTAGGCATGAAGACAGGCTACGGCTGCGATTTGCACCGTCCAAAGTTTGCGTTCATGAACCCAGAGCTCACTATGAGCTTGCCTCCTTACCAAACTGCTGCAGGCTGCACCGATATGTTTGCACACCTGCTTGAGCGCTTCTTCGACGATGCGGAAAACATCCCTGTCACCGACAACATCAACCTCTCGCTCATGAAAACTGTTCGCGCAAACGCAGTTCGCGTCATGGAAGACCCAAACAACTACGACGCTCGCGCAAACATCATGTGGGCAGGCGCCCTTTGCCACAACGGCATCGCTGGTTGCGGTCGTCACGAAGACTGGGCAACTCATGGCATGGAGCACGAGCTTTCCGCGCTGAAAACTGAGGTAACTCACGGCGCTGGCCTGGCTGTTCTTTTCCCAGCGTGGATGGATTATGTTTACGAAGAAAACCCAGAGCGTTTTGCCCTTTATGGACGCGAAGTCTTCGGAATTTCAACAACCGACGATGTAAAAGCTGACGCACGCGCAGCAATTCTTGCAACGCGCCAATTCTTCACATCGCTTGGCATGCCAACGCACCTTTCTGAATTCGGCTTCGTCGAGAGCGACTTCGAGAAAACAGTTCCAACACTTCGCGAGAATAAGGGCGAGCCTTTCGGTTCGTTTAAGAAATTGACGATGGATGACGCTGTCGCCATCTATAAGAGCGCACTTTAGAGGAAAAATGAGAGATTTTAAAGTTGCAATAGTTGGTCGCCCAAACGTTGGCAAGTCGGCGCTTGTTAACCGACTTTCCGAGCGCGACGAGGCGATCGTTCACGAGCGTCGCGGCGTCACGCGCGACAGAACCTACCACGCTTGCGAGTGGAACGGCGTCGCGTTTCAGCTCATCGACACTGGTGGTCTTGAGATGTCCGACGACGACTGCTTTAAGGGCGACATTCGCTCTTCAGCTCTTCTTGGCGCAGAAGAAGCCGACGTCATCGTGTTTCTCGTGGACGGCCGCGTGGGCATCCAGGCCGACGACGAGGACGTCGCACGTCTTCTGAAAAAGATCAAAAAGCCAATTCATTTGGCAGTAAATAAAATGGATAACCCCGATGACGAGGGTGAAATCTGGAATTTCATGTCGCTTGGTTTTGGTCAGCCGCTTGCTGTTAGCGCGGTGCATGGCCATGGCACGGGCGACCTTCTTGACGTTGTTGTTGCCGACCTGAAGAAAATTCAGGAAAAGGCAGGCGACGAAGAAGCCGATGAATTTGAGGAAGCAGAAGATGACTGCATCAACGTTGCAATCATCGGCCGCCCTAATGCTGGTAAGTCGACGCTCACAAACAAGCTCACTTCGCAAAACCGCTCAATTGTTAGCGATGTAGCGGGCACAACTCGCGATGCGATTGACACTGTTGTTGAGCACGACGGCATCAAATACAGAATCATCGACACTGCTGGTCTTCGCCGCAAGGCAAAGATTGACGACAACATTGAATACTTCAGCTACGTTCGCGCGATGCGTGCGATTGACCGCGCCGACGTCGCAGTTCTTGTGATTGATGGCACGCTTGGCATCACCAACGAAGATCAGCGCGTTGCAAATTACGCAGAAGAAAAGCACTGCGCGATGTGCATTGCTCTAAACAAATGGGATGCAGTGGAAGGTGCGGAAGCTAAGAAAGACATTCGTGCCGACCTCGAAGAATTCATGCAGTTTGCAAGCTATGCTCCAATTCAGTCAATCTCGGCTCTGACCGGCAAAAAGGTCGACAAAATTTGGGAGTCAATCAACATCGCCTACAACAATTACTGCAAGAAAATCCCAACTGCGAAGCTAAACGAATGGCTCGCCGACATTCGCGAGTCGGGTCACACCATCACTTCTGGCAAAGCAATTCTTCGCATGAAATACATCACTCAAAGCGGCATCAAACCGCCAACGTTCCAGATTTTCTGCAATCGCCCCGACATCGTTACGTCGAATTACAAGCGCTTCCTCGAGAACAAACTGCGCTCGTCGTTTGATCTTTCGGGCACGCCAATCAACATCTATTTGAGAGGAAAGGACAAAGATTAGCTTGCAAAATGTAGTCATTTGCGTGGTGGTTTCTTTAGTCGCGTTTTTGCTTGGGTCAATCCCTTGCGGCGTGATTGTGTCCAAATTGTTTTTCGGAAAAGACGTTCGCGACGAGGGCTCGGGCAACATCGGTTTCACGAATTCGCTTCGCTCCATGGGTAAAGTCGGTGGCGCTGCCGTCTTCATCGGCGACTTCGTAAAAGGCCTGGCAGCAGCTGCAATTGGTCTTTATTTGGCACCGATGTTCTTCGTGGACGCTTCGTTTCCGCTCACAACTAACCCTGCGGAATTTACCGCTGCACTCGCTACATTTTTCGCCACTATGGGCCACATTTTCTGCCCATGGCTTGGCTGGAAAGGCGGCAAAGGAATTTCATGCGCGTTTGGCGCTAGCTTCGTTTCAATGAGTGTTCCTGCTGCTTGCCTGCTTTTTGCATCCTTCCTTCTCGTGATGCTTTTGGCGAAATATGTCTCGGCCGGCTCAATCACAGCCGCCGTCCTTTATCCAGTTGCGGCATTCGTGACGCATCCAACAAGCCCTCTTCCTGCGATTATTCTTGGCGTGGCGGGCCTTGTGGTCGTGTGGGCGCACCGCAGCAACATCGTGCGAATTGTGCACGGCAACGAACGCAAAATCGGTTCTTCTAAAAAAGGAGATAAATAGTGGCAAACGTAGCTTTAATTGGAGCAGGTTCATGGGGAAGCGCCCTTGCGCAACTCCTTGCAAAAAACGGGAACAACGTCATGGTTTGGGCGCTCGAGCCTGAGGTCGTCGAAGGCATCAATCGCGAGCATGTAAACCCAATCTATCTTTCCGACACTGTGCTTGATGAAAAAGTTAAAGCCACTCATTCTTTCGAGGAAGCATTCGCTGGCGCTGAGCTTTGCGTTATGGTCACGCCTTCTCAGTTTTTGCGTTCCACTGCCGAAAAATTCAAGCAGTTCGTGTCTGCTGACCTGCCAGTTGTGATTTGTTCTAAAGGCGCAGAACACGACACGGGCATGCTTGCAAGCGAAGTTCTTGCCGATGTTTTGGGAAATTCCGAGCGCATCGCTGTGCTTTCAGGACCAACTCATGCAGAAG
>JAUMVS010000334.1 GCA_030530045.1 Phoenicibacter congonensis | reverse complement strand
CAAGCTGCTTTCCGCACACGGTGCACACGATCGCTTCCGTCCCGGGAGTGACCGTTCCCTCGGATGTTATCACATAATCCTTCGCTACCGTCCAGCCGCTTTTTGTGTGCGGCAGCTTTTCAAGCTTTTCTATGCAATCCTTTTCGCACCTTTCACAATAGCCGGTACGCTCTCCCTCCTCGGAGCAGCTTGCTTTCTTCGTGACATTCCACTGTTTTACCTTATGTCCCAAGGCTTCACCGTCGGCTTTGCCACATTCGGTGCAGAGTTTGGGACTTTCACAGGTCGCCTCCTGCCAGCTATGCGCCAGAGCAGCGCCTTCCGTCTTTCCGCAGTTCAGGCAGTATTTCGGCTTGCTGCAGGTCGCAGCGATCCATTCGTGGCCAAGCGCCTGACCCCGTATCTCGCCGCATTTTGTGCAGGTCATCGGTGCTTCGCACGATGCGTCCTGCCAGCTGTGAAAGCAGACCGTGTTAAGCACAATGCCCAGGGCAATTACTATGGCTGCCAAAACAGCGCCGATTATTATCATTTTCTTTCTTTTTGCGTCCATTTTCTAATCCTCCGAAACCTTTCGCCTTTGTAGAATCCTCCAGATATTTCTCTCCGAATAGTTGTATTTGCGTGCCAGATGTGTGATATTTTTGCCGTTGTATTCGTCAATGATCGATCGATATGTATGCTCCTTTGTAAACAGCCTGTTGGGGAAGGTCACCTGCGTTCCGTGAAATAATTTGAATATGACCAAAGCGTTTTCAAACCCGATCTCATCGGCAATTTCCCTGTACACATCATTCAGCCCAACAAGATCCGTGTTCGTTATATCCACCTCCCTGTCTAACGGCTCGGTTTTCATTGACATGATACTACCTCGCCTATGTCATAACAAATGACACTTTCATTGCAGATGTCACGCCCGGCTTTGCGTTCAAACAGCGTTTTGTACATAAAAAGCTCCTTTCCGAACAAATTGCATTGTTCGGAAAAGAGCTTGTAAATTTTGCGAACTTAAAAGCCGAAAACAGAAAACGACAGCGGGGGTTTAGCCTGCTGCCGTTTCCGTGGTGTGAAAATTGTATATTGTCCATCCGATAGGGTGGAGAACAGTGCTCCATAATGGGGCTCTGTTCTCCTTATGTACCCTAAAGGAGAAATGGGGACATGGTTTTGAAAAAAATTTTAATTTTTTAAAAATGTATTTTCAGGTGTATACTCACCTGCCGCTCAATTGTACCATAATCGGGCGATTTTGGTAGGGTGTGCGCACGATTGGTAAGATTATGAGCATAATTTGCAATTTTAAGTCCTGACCTTGCGGCTGTTATCCAGTGCTTCACGGATGGCGAGCTGATTGCTGCGGCTGCACGGCAGGATATCGCCGTTTGACATATATAGCTGCGTGCGGGTGGCCTTGCGCACATGCTCCAAATTCACGATAAAGCTGCAATGGCAGCGCATGAACACCGCCCCGTCGAGCCGTTCAAGCAGCGAGCTTAATTTCTCGTTGCAGTTAAATATCCTGTCCTCGCAGACTATCTTCGATTTATGCTGATAATGCTCGATATACATTATCGTCCTCTGGGGGATTATGTGCTTTGCCTGCTTCGTGCTGAGGATCAAGCCGTTCGCTCCCCTGTTTGCTTCAAGCTTCAAAAGGTGCTCCAATGCGGCGGCAAGCCGCTCGTCCGACTGCGGACTGTGTATGAAATAATCCGGGTCAT
>JAUMVS010000333.1 GCA_030530045.1 Phoenicibacter congonensis | reverse complement strand
GACGCAGTAAAATTAGTTGGGGTTGAGAAGGATTTGGCAACGAAATAACTTGTGGTCAAATAGTTACCCCGCAAAGCTTTAAAAGAACTAACCACACGATATGGTCTAGGACCATAAAGTGTGGTTTTTCTGTTCTAAAATGGAAGATAGTCGTCGGTATTGTCGTAATCTGTGTCGTCTTCGCTTTGATTTCTATGAATTTCTGCTGATAGAGCTCTTATTGAAGTGCTAAGATTTTCAACTTCTTCAGCTAACGCATCAATTCGTTTTCCTAGATAAAAATATTCATCTTTATCTTCTCTAAAATACTCAACTAATCTGATTACATCATCTGCTAACATAGCTTTATTTAACCTCCTTCTTTTTGATTGGATATAAACTGTATTTGGCATCTTTATCGAGAACGTACATGGCTCTGTTACGGAATCTGATCCAATTTGTATAACCATTTGCGTTCTTTTTTAAACACTTGAGAATTGCATTTCTATTCTCAATGATTGCATTATTCATTTTCTTTGTTTGGACTACCACATGGCCTGTGTCCGAATCGACTCTATAGTTGTAACCAACGATGTGAAATGAATTGATGATTTCCTTTCTCCATTTGTAGAGTGTCTTACCAAATTCTTTCATTTCTTTGACTGGAGAAGATTTAAACTTTTTGATAAGTTCATTTAATTTATCTTCTGCAGTATCGATAGTACATGAAGTATAGAAGTCTACAACATCATCCTTTAAATCCCAAGCTTCTCTAAGATCAGGATGTAGATCTTTAAGCATATCTCTGATTTCGTAGTAATTTAAATAACACTTGAAGTGCTTGTTGTATTTTCTTTCTCTGTTTGGATCAAACAAAGGAAGCTTTCCTTTCTTGTCTAACTTTTTGATTTCTTCTTCGGATTCTTCTGATTTATAGATCAACCAGTTGAAGTGTTTCAATAAGTAATATTTGTCTGATTCATTGTTTCTGTGTACGTTTCTCATGATCCTGATGCGGACTGCATCTACTGCACGATTTAAGTCAGCCTGCAAGTGATAATGATCGACAATATGAACCGCATTAGGAAACAGTGAAAGTGAGATTGTCCTGTAGGTATCATACATATCTGAACAAACGATCTTTACGTTGGCACGTTCACTTTTGTCTATAGATAACAAATAGGAACGAAGATGATCGATGCGCCTTGAATTAAGAATGTCGATTGGCTTGTGCGTATCAAAATCTAACAACATACAAACGTATTTGGAATTTGATGATTTAAACGCATAGCATTCATCGATACAGATGTGTTCTGGTAATGTTCTCCTATCAATTGAAACATGTGTATCAAATAAAGAAGCAACAGTAGTAGGAGAAATGTGATATCTAGCAGCTACAGATGAGAAAGTCTCGTTAAAGTTTTTTAAATCTGTCAAAACATTTGTGACGGTCAATACTGATATCTTTTGTGATTGGAAGACGAAAGGGTTGTGCTCGTAGTAAGTTCTTTTACAGATAGGACAAATGTACCTTCGTGCATGATAGTGGATGGTACAGCGCCTGTCTGTAAGAAGAGAATGATTAATCTTCTTGAGGGTGTATCCTTTGATTTTAGGAGTATCACAAGAACAAATAGGACACGGCTCATTTGATTGAACTAATGTAATGTCAATGATCAATTCATCATTTCCAATATGAAAACAATCAATCTTGGAAACATTGGCATCTTCAAGGTTGAAAAG
>JAUMVS010000332.1 GCA_030530045.1 Phoenicibacter congonensis | reverse complement strand
TGCGGCTGCGGAATTCTTTTGCAGGCCAAAGATGCAGTCCAGGTTCGTTTGCAGCATCGAGGTTCCCGCTTCTCGTCAGAGAAGCGGAACTTAAAAGGTGACGGAGATAAATTTCAAAGCGCTCAGAATTCTGGGGCGCTTTCTTCTTTGTCAGCAGATAATTTACTGAAAGGTAATTTCTGCTTCCAGCGACGCTGGTGTAACAACTTTGATTTCGTCTTCTGTCCAGGCATCGGCAAGCAGCGACTTCAAGGGTTCAAGCAATCGATGGCGGACGACAGCGATTGTGATTGGGGCGCAAGCAGTTGGTCCTTGCTTGAGTAAATCAAGAGGAGCTAAAAAGCCGCCGTTGTTGTTGATTTCGAGAGGGCCGAGTTCGTCAATTACGAGAACATCGGCTAATCCGTCATAGGCTTCGAAAAGGTTGTTTACAGCCCCCACTGCTGCTTCGTCAAAATCCCAGGGAATGCGGTTTCCGCAGCAAGGCCCTGAAAAATTCGCTTCCTTCTGCCCCACTAAAAAAGTTTCCGCTGATGGATAAAGACGCGCGTTAACTGCCACTTTCCTCCCTTCCGCATCGAAAATGCCAGGCGAAACAACGCCGTAAACGCTCCTGCCTTCCGCCTGAAATTTTGCGCAAAGGCCTTGGAGGGCGGTCGTTTTGCCGCATTGAACGTGTCCGGTCAGGAGATAAAGCATGGCTAATAGGGCGGGGTTGGGGTTTTGGTGATAATCGGGTCGTACGGGATTAGCTGCGTCGTCGCTTTCAGGTAGAGCGGGTGGTGCGGCTGACCCGATTTCAGGGGCTCGCCCGCCGAGAGCCAGTGAGCGTCGTAGTGAAGCCCTTCGAGGACGAGGGAGCTGAGGCAGAGCGCTAGATAGAGCCGCTTCGTGACGAGGTTTCCCCAGGCACACCACACATTTTTCGTCGGCGAGAGCGTGAGGAGATATTTAAACGCCTCGACGTTTTGCTGCTCAAGAAAGATGTTGCGCTCACGCTCCATGTCGTTGGGGTCGGTCGCACGCTGCGGATAAACATTGAGCATCAAAAAGGAGTCGTAGCCGTTATTTTTCGCGACGCGCTGCGCACTCGCCAGCGTGGGGTCAAGCGCATCGGGCGCCGCCGTCGAGGGGTTCGCGCCAATCACAATAAGCGGGTTCTCGCCGCGCGTTCCCAAAATGTAGCGGTACTCGCTGTAAAAATTCGGCACGTAAAGCCACTTGTTCACGTCATATTCCACGCTCGGCAAAAGCGCATCACGAAGCGCGTCCTCAAACGAAAGAACGTCAATCTCGCGAGTCTCTGTCTTTGGAATGTGCCGCATAAATCAATCATACCCGTTCCGAAAATTCCTTAAGGCAAATTGGTGACGGAGGTAACTGCACGTAACTCATCGTCCCCATTTAGCAGGTATCAAGATAGCGGCTGGCCGTGTGTTCGCGCAGGCGACTTATGAGAGCGCAGCTCTCATCCGGAGCCAAGCGAATGTGCGGAAACCGCTATTCGCCGTCGACTCATCGTCCCCATTGCGCGGCGATGAAAATTGGTGACGGAGATAAATGAAAAAGGGACGGTGATAAATGCGCACAACTCATCGTCCCCGTTGGTCATTGTCCCAAAAATCATAGTCTTGCAGGTTAAACAAGCGTGAGCGAAAACGAACCTGGGCTAAACTCATCGTCCCCATTTAGCAGGTATCAAGATAGCGGCTGGCCGTGTGTTCGCG
>JAUMVS010000331.1 GCA_030530045.1 Phoenicibacter congonensis | reverse complement strand
AGAACTACCTCACCCTCGACGACAACGACATCTGGTCGGCCATGAAAGTGTGGTGCAACCATCCTGACCCCATCCTCTCCCTGCTCAGCCGCGACTTCATCAACCGCAACATCTTCAAGGTGGAGATGAGTGACGAACCTGTCAGCGAAGAACGCAAACAGCAGAAACTGCAAGAGTTGGCGGGACACTATCATGTGTCAACAGACGATGCCAACTACCTCATTTCCAACATAGAAGTAGGCAAAGACATGTATAGCCTTGATGACGACCAGATAGAAATCCGCTTTAACGATGGCACCACACGCGACCTGACAGAAGCAAGCGACATGCTGAGCACATCGCTTGCCACCAAGAAAATCCGCAAGCACTATTTCTGCTACCAGCGGATGTAAGTTTTGGCACAAGGAATCACTTTCCTGCATCCATCTTCCACGTGCCATCAACCTTGAGCACTTTGGCCTTTTCGCTCTGGGCTGAGCCATCAACATATTTCAATGTATAGTCAACATTGGCAGAGTTGCCATCTTCTGCCATCTCCACGTTTGTGATTTCCACACCAGAAATGCCACCTTTCTTGTCGAGTTCCTTACCCAACTTGTCGCGAAGCATGGCTGCATACTGTTGCTTTTGACTATCAGTGAGAGGCTTCTTGAAATAGAAGAGGTCAATGGCATCCTCATATTGTCCAGCTTGGATGTCAGCCACATACTGCTGTATCACACCTTCAGGAGAATTTTTAGAGCATGACACAAAAGTCAAGACTACAAGCGCAAGGCTCAGAATGGAAAGAACTTTTTTCATTGTTGTTGAGTTTTAAAGGGTTTAACATATATAATCTTTGAACTATTTTCGATGTCGCAGGGGAAGATGCACTCACCATCCTTACTGAAAAGGCTCGGCACCTCATGACGATGCCCCTCACTGAGGTCAATGCCCTGATGAAGGTAGGCTTGCCAGACAAGTTCGGTGCAGTAGATTTGGAGAGTGTCTGACAAGAGATAGTCGTTATCAAACTCTACTCGCTCCTCCACTTTCCGCAAGGCGTAGCGGGTTGCTTCGGCTGCCATGCTATCGGAACAGTCCACCCTCATCCATGCGCCACGAATGGCTCTGTCGCCAGCATAGAAATCACTGATAGATTCTTCTTTCAACCACTCCGATTGTCCCTTCTCAGCCTCCCCCGGAACAGCATGGACGACTTTCCATTGAGCCGTAAGCGTGTCATAATGGAGGATACCGATGTGAGAATAGATGGAACTGCTCGCCTCTGTCACCACACGGCTTTCGGCTCCAGAGCCACACCGCAGGACAAGGTCACCTTCTCGAAATGCTTCCTGTCCGGTCAGCACCACCACCTCATGGTGTTCAGCGCACCCGCATAAGACGAGTGCTATCAGAAGAATGAATTTTAGTGACTTTACCATAATCGCGTCAAAGGTACGGATTCTCAGTGAAAAACTAAAAACAAAAAAGTAAAAGTATAGGTTCGCCCTTCGTTTTTGTCATCAAAAATGCATTTTTACTTTTAGTATTTAGTTTTTCAGTCACTTTGCCATCACCAAAATTACTGGCACTCGGAAAAGTCGAAATAAATTTTGCATTTCTCTCGTTTTTTCGTAACTTTGCCTTTTGAATATGGGAAAGATAGAACTAAAGCGTGCCGAACTGAAGGATTTCATCAGTGTGAGAGGGGCACGGGTGAACAACCTGAAGAACATAGACGTGAAGATACCACAT
>JAUMVS010000330.1 GCA_030530045.1 Phoenicibacter congonensis | reverse complement strand
CCACGCGCGAGTTTCTGCTCAACGCGCAGTCGGCTTCTCCGCTGCCGCTGGGCAAGCTGCTGCGCACGCCGTATCTCGTTCACGAGACGATTCACGCCGACGTGCTTCTGCGCGAGATGCAACTAAAGAAGGCGCACATGGCCATCGTGCTCGACGAATACGGCGGCACGAGCGGCCTGATCACGATGGAAGACCTGCTCGAGGAAATCGTCGGCGATATTTACGACGAATTCGACGAGCAGGAGGAGCAGGATATTATGCCGCTCGAGGAAAACCTCTGGCGGATTCAGGGCGGCGCGCCTCTGGATGAAATCAACGAAGCGCTGCACGTCTCCCTGCCCGAGGACGAAGAATTCGACACCCTCGGCGGCCTGATCTACAGCCGTCTCACCACCATTCCCGAAGACGGCGCGACTCCGTGCGTCGACGCGTTCGGCCTGCACATTCAGGTCGAAAAGGTGGAAGACCGCCGCGTGGTTTCCGCGCTCGTGCGCAAAACGGAAGCGGAAAGCGCCCCGGCGCTGCCCTGCTGATCACGAAAGGAACAGATCATGGACGAACAAAACCTTCGCGCTCTGCAGCGCAAGCGCTTTCTGATCTCTCTGGCCTATGTGCTGGCCATCGTCGCGCTTGCGGCGCTTATCTGCCGCTACGCCCTGGGCACGCTTCTGCCGTTTCTGATCGCCTGGGCCGTGGCGGCCCTCCTTCGGCCGCTTCTGCGGCTGATACAAAGCCGTCAACGCCGCCCGCGCCGTGCGGTGGGAGTTGCGCTGACAGTCGCGTTTTACCTCGTCGTCGCCTTTCTGGGGACGATTCTGGTCAGCCGCCTGTTCGACACAGCCGTCGCGGTATTGACGGCCATCCCCGAGCTCTGGACGGAGACGGTCATGCCCGCGCTGCAGACGGCGGGCGAAAAGCTGGAAGAGCTCTTCGCGCATTTCGACGTAACGCTCAACCTCTCCGTCGCGGAGATTGTCTCCTCCATCGGCAAAACCGTTACCTCGTATTCCGCGCGGCTGCTCGGCAAAATCGGCAATCTGGCCTTCTCCATCCCCGGCATGCTCGTCAATATGATCATCTGCGTGATTTCCACCGTCTATATCCTGCTCGACTGGAACGCCATCCGCGATTTTCTCTATCGCCAGCTTTCCGACCGCGCCTCGGACGTGCTCGCCAAGGCGAGCGGACAGACGGCGAAAACGCTCTGGCAGTACGCCCGCTCCTACGGGCTGATTATGCTCATCACCTTCGTGGAAATTTCCATCGGTCTGCTGCTCATTGGGATCGACGGCGCGGTTTTAATCGGCGCGCTGATCGCGCTGGTCGATATTTTCCCCGTCGTCGGCAGCGGCACGGTGCTTCTGCCCTGGACGATTCTCAGCCTTATCGGCGGAGACGTCCGCACCGGCGTGTGCCTGCTGCTGCTTTACGCCGTCGTTACCGTCATCCGCAATATCATCGAGCCGAAAATCGTCGGCCAGCAGGTCGGCCTGCATCCGCTGGTTACGCTGTTGGCGATGGTCGTGGGCGTGTCCGTCTTCGGCGGCGTGGGCATGCTGGGGCTGCCCGTCGCCGTGGCCGTCGTCAAGCAGCTGAACGACGACGGTGCGATTCACCTTTTCAAATAATCGATTCAATCGTGAAAATTTATTTTGAAAACCACTGGCGGTTTGACGCATAAAATGATATACTGAGTTTGGCGCATGTTATCCTCCCCATCAATCCGACGGACATCCCC
>JAUMVS010000329.1 GCA_030530045.1 Phoenicibacter congonensis | reverse complement strand
GATGAAGTGTTGGATTGCATTGATTCACTCTTGTCGATGATTCCTGCTGACGGCTCCTGTTGCTTGCTTAAAATGTCTGCAGGTGTGGGATTTCACTCAATCACTGGTGACTGGCAATTTGAAGACTACGATAAGACAGGACAGTGGACAGACCCACGACGTGCAGGTAAGAAACGCTATAAGTCAAGAAAGGTTGCGGAGTACAACCATCGTCTGCAATTGATGGGTTTTGTGAAACTGCGTGCGATGAGCCAAACGGAAACTGCTCAAATCATAACCCAACAGGAAGAAAATCATCATGCAATTCTCCGCCAGCAACTTGCTTCCATCCATGCGCGAGAAGAAGCACGACGGCAGGCCGAAGATGCAAAAGTTCAACGCGAAAAGGAACGCGCCGAGGAACTGCGCAAACGGGAAGCGTTTGACCGACTGATGACAACAGCCAAAGAGTTGTATGCTGCTAATCAATGGGATGAAGCCATCGCCAAAGCACAAGAGGCTATCTCGATTGACCCAGCGCAAACAGAAACGGCTACACTTATTGAACAATGCGAATCCGCCAAGCGTCTCAAGGCGTTTGCCGAACAGGAACAAGGGGCAACTACTGCAAAATTCAGTAAACCTTTGGAGCAGGTGCTGCAAGGTGTCGCTTCAATAGGAAATTTGATTGGCACCACTGGAAAGTGGCTCAAGATAAATGGAAAGACCTTCGGAAACGATGAAATGACCATTCTGACAGCAGTATTTCGCCAACTTCCTGCCAGAGAGCAACAGAACCTCCGCAAGAAGTTGAAAGACTTGGAAAAAGCAATTGGCAAGGAATGGACGGCTCGATTTGTTAGTCAAATTTAATCCAAAAGAATCATCAATTATGGCAAGAAAAGTTCTCATATCCTTCCTCGGAACAGGAGTCTATGAATCGAAAGAAAAAAGGACTTACAGAACGACCAACTATCATCTAGAGGATGAAGAATTGGGCGAATTTCCTTTCATGTCAGCAGCATTGAAAAAGCACTATGGCATAGATACAACGCTGCTGATAGGCACCACTCATTCCATGTGGGAGGAGGTTTACAGATGGTACACATCGAAAAAGTCCCCTTCCTGCACTAACGAGGATGTGTATCTTGACATCGCAGATGCCTGCGAAAAAGCCAACCACAAAAGTCCATTGGCGATTCCCCATAAAGAGAGCATTGAGCAAGTTCTTGGCAAAGATTCCAAAGTGGTGCTCATCAAATATGGAATTAATGAAACGGAAATCAAAGAAAACGTCAACATCATCCTTTCCCTGCAGGAACACTTGCAAAAGAACGACGAGTTGATAGTAGATGTGACCCACTCCTTCCGTTCATTGCCCATGTATATGATGAATCTGCTGATTTATCTGAAGAATGTGAGCAACAAAAATATCAGCATTTCCCATATCTACTATGGTATGTTTGAGGCAAGAACTGAATTGGGGTTCGTGCCCATCATCGATTTGAAAACCATTATGGATGTGAACGACTGGATGATTGGAGCCTATTCTTTCTCACAGTTCGGAAATGCGTACACTATTTCCCGACTGATGAAGGACGAAAATAGGAGTGTTACCACACTGTTAACAGAGTTTTCCAATCTGATGAACTTGAACTATCTTTTTGCCATTCAAAACATTGCCCAACGTCTATCTGCCCTCAAGAACATGGAATACAACACGATGTTGCCACAACTCATCATCAATCCCATAGTTTGTGAC
>JAUMVS010000328.1 GCA_030530045.1 Phoenicibacter congonensis | reverse complement strand
GAGTACCGGCACATCCACAGGAACAGGTGAACCCTCTTTCTGTTCTTTCCCCAAGGTAGCCAATGCCTTGTTGATGGCTTTCTGCTTACCCTGCCGGACCATTTTCGGCAGGACACTCAGCGCCACTTCACCCAATGACCGATGATAATAAGATGCGGCAAAACGGCACAGATCCAACCAGGCTTTGTCCAACGGCGGGATTTCATGGTAACAGTACCCGGTATCTTTCAGGTTTTCAGACGGAACATCACTGACATCACTTATGCCAACCACCAGACCAACCGCTGTCCGCCTGCCAAAAGGCACTGTAACAAGCTGCCCGACCAATGGCATGCCTTCACCGTCGCTTGATGGCCGATAACGGTAATCAAAATATTTGTCAATGGGTGCATCAAGCACAACCTGAACAATATGCAATGGCATCAACCTAGAATGATTTCCAAAAACCGCCGTTAGATATTGATTTTTATAATGCTTTGAGCTATCCACCAATTTTGTGGATAACTCTGTGGAAAAACAGGGGTTGACAAGGCTGGAAGCTAGCAGCAATGCGGTTTCCAACAGATTGCCTATCAAAAAAGCAGAAAAATTATCCCTTTAAAATCAATATGTTATAAAAAACTTTTTCCCCTGAAAAATTTTTTAAGTCTTCTTGCCGACAAGATGCCGGATGTTGGGTATTTTTGACAGGAAACAGCCCTAAAACCTCAGAAAAACAGTTGTCAAACCATCTCCAAGCGGTATCAACGCTGTTTCGGCAGCAAAAGCCAGACCTTCAGCTTCTGCTTCATCTTGCCGGCCATGGAACCAGCACCATTACCCCATCCCCAGAAAAAATCAGCACGGACAGGTCCTGCGATGGCGCCGCCCGTATCCTGTGCCATCACCAATCTCCTCAAAGGATCTTTTGAATTCGGCATGGTGGTATCCAAGAAAACCGGTGTTCCCATCGGGATATATTTCCGATCAACAGCAATAGAGCGTCCCGGAGTGAGTGGCACCCCCTGTGACCCTTTTGGTCCCTCGTTTGGATCTGTCAGCTTCTCTTCACGGAAAAAGACATAACTTGGATTGGCATCCAGGACTTCCCGAAGGCGTTTTGGATGCTTGCGCACCCATTGCTTAATCTGTTGGGCTGAGGCTTGCCCTGGCTTCAGTTCCCCTTTATCCAGCAGATACCGTCCAATGGAACGGTAAGGCCTGCCATTCTGATTGGCATATGCCAGCCTGACAGTGGACTTGGATTCCGGCAGATAGACACGCCCAGACCCCTGGATTTCCAAGAAGAAAGCATCAATGACATCATCCACCCAGAGGATTTCCTGCCCCTTCAGCTTGCCGGATTTCTCCAACTGCCCCCTGGTTTCATAGGGCACTACCCTTTTTGCCGCCTGCATCCCGGTATAATCCACGGTGCCCGGTTCCGCATAAGGCACAACTTTCCTGCCATCCAAACGCCCCCATAATGACAGACCAGCCAGTTTTGGATAAGCATCAGTCAAATCCAGCTGCAACAGATCGCTGGCCAGTTTCGATGCACCATCAGCCTTTACCTTGTTGTCTTCAAGGTGTCCCCTCAGCCGCATCCCTTTCAGCTGCGGATAGACACTGGTGAAGTCAATCTCCAGCAAGTCCCGGGGTTCCCGGTATAAGGCTGTCTGATATGCCCCCTGTTTCCGGAAACTCCCCCTCAGGACAGGTTCATAGTAACCTGTTGCCAAGCCTGTATCAGAACCGCTGTCGGTCATGATGCTGTA
>JAUMVS010000327.1 GCA_030530045.1 Phoenicibacter congonensis | reverse complement strand
AAGTGTGATAACTATGCATAAGTCAAACAGACTTAAGTCCATCCTTATCAGCGGCGCAATGGCTATTTCGTCACTCGCTGCTCCATTCACTGCTGTTGTAAGCCCCTCTCTCACAGCTAACGCAGCAGATTCAGACAACTACGCAAAACTCCTTCAGTATTCCCTCTATTTCTATGACGCAAATATGTGCGGTAAGAACGTAGAATCCACTACACGCCTTTCATGGAGAGGCAACTGCCATACTTCAGATGAAGTAGACGGCGGTTTCCACGATGCAGGTGACCACGCTATGTTCGGTCAGCCTCAGGGCTACTCAGCTTCAACTCTCGGCTGGGCTTACTACGAATTCAAGGACGCTTTCGAGGCTACAGGCCAGGCTGCTCACTACAAGACAATCGCTGATTACTTCGCTAAGTTCTTCCGTGATGCTACAGTCCTCAACGGCGATACAGTTTCTAAGGTTTGTATCGAAAAGGGCGACGGCGACATGGACCACGCTTACTGGGGTCCTCCTGAGAATCAGGGCAACAGAGGCGGCTGTAAGTGGACTACAGACGGCGCAGCTAATATCGTAGCTGAGTACGCTGCTGCACTTGCTGCTAACTATGTAAACTTCGGCAACCCCGATGACCTCAAGTACGCTAAGGCTCTCTACAACTTCGCTAAGCAGCATCAGGGTTCATATTCATGCAAATTCTACGGAAACAAGGATACTTCCGATGAGCTCGGCTGGGCTGCCTGCTGGCTCTACCTTGCTACCAAGGACAGCGCTTACAAGGGCGATGTTGATAACATAGGCAAGGCTTACTGGGTACACTGCTGGGAGAACGTTTCTCTCGGTGCTGCAATGCTCAAGGGCGAGATCACAGGCGACTGGAGCGCTGCAGGATACCTTGGCGACCTCAGCGGCGATGGCTATAAGTTCATCGATGCATGGGGCTCTGCAAGACATAATGCTACAGCACAGATGTGTGCTCTCGTAGCTGCTAAGTACAACAAGGGTAACGCTGCCTGGGCTAAAGGCCAGATGCAGTACCTCACAGGCGACAAGGCATTCGCTAACGGCCAGTCATACTGTCTCGTTGTAGGCTTCAAGCCAAACGCTTCAAGTATGCCTCACCACAGAGCTGCTTCAGGTACAGATACTGCTGAGTCAGACGGAGTACCATCAAAGTACTCACTCATCGGTGCTCTCTGCGGCGGTCCTACAGATGCAAACGGTACTTACGCAGATAAGCGTTCAGATTATCAGGCTAACGAAGTTGCTATCGACTACAACGCCGGTTTCGTAGGTGCAGCTGCCGGTCTTTACTACCACTACAAGACAGGTACACCTGATTCAACTTCTTCTCTCCCGGGCGTTAAGGGCGGTTCTTCTGACGGTCCTGTAGTTACACAGACTCCAGGCACAACTGCTAATCCCGGAACACAGCCTACATCTCAGCCTACTACACAGCCTACAACTCAGACACCTACAGTAACAACTCAGACACCTTCTTCAAGCGGTGACGGTTACACAATCAAGCCTAACAAGAAGGTTACATACAGCGCTCTCGGCGAAGATGAGAGAATGATCGGCTTCTCATACAAGGATTTCGGTATCTCAAGCAGTGAGAAGATCACAGAGGTTCAGGTAAATATCTCTGCTAACAAGAACATCGGCAAGTATGTTGGTCAGTTCGGTACATCCACAACTGATTCTGCTAACGGCTACTGGGCTATGGGCGACGAGATCACTCAGTCTATCAGCGGCAACA
>JAUMVS010000326.1 GCA_030530045.1 Phoenicibacter congonensis | reverse complement strand
CCAAAGAAGGTTTTTTGTTGCAAAACCCTGTCCTGTATGGTAAAATAAACTGATTTAACACAGATTATTGTTTGCAATTTCCCATTACCGAATATAAAAGGAGAAACAGCGTGGCGCTTTCAAAAAATGCCGACAAAAAAATAAAGACTCTTGTTAAGAAGAGAGGGATAGATTGCTCCGATTGCCGCATTTTCTCAAGCGGCGATCTCGATACCGACTGCAATTTCCGCGAAAGCTGGTTTTTTGTTTTTGCAAAGGAGCTTGTGGTTGTTAATCTTCCGAGATTCACAGGTATAAAGACCTTCTCGGGCTATCCCCATAAGGAAAATTATGCCCCTCCTTCGGCAGATGAGCTTGAAATTGAGAGAATTCCCATCGAAAATATAAAAAAACTTTTTGCCGTCGATCTTGCGGCGGGAGTGCTTCTTTGCGGAGAAATAGATGGGGAAACCCGCCGGCTGGCCGTTTTTTCTGCCGGAAAGGGAGCCGACGCGCGAAAGCTTTGCGAAGGCTTTGAAATCATAAAAAAGGAACAGCCCCTTTCCGACGAATTTTTTAAGGTCAGGGAAAATCCCGAGTTTTGCGAAAAATGCGGGACACCGTATACCGATCGCGAGCGCAGAATATGTCCCAAGTGCACCGACACACGCAGCCTTTTTATGCGAACAATGTCATATTTTGGGCCATATAAAATTGCGGTGGCCGTGCTTGTCATAACCTTTTTGGCCTCGGCGGCGGCAAATTCCCTGCTTCCCTATCTTTCGGGGACGGTGTATTTCGATGATGTGCTGGGCAAAAAATCCGACTTTTCGGGATTCTGGAGCCTTGCGGCGGGAGATTTTTTTAAGCTGCTTGTGCTTATGTGTCTCGCCTTTGCGGCGGTCAGAATATTCAATCTGTTTTTGACAATCGTGCAAAATATAATCGTGGCAAAGATCGTCCCGAGGGTGGTCAGAGCCATTAAAAGCGATATTTTCGCCAGCCTCAAAAACCTTTCTATGAGGTTTTTCACCAATCGCACCACCGGCTCGCTTATGACAAGGGTTATGAGCGACGCCAACGAAGTCACAGGCCTTTTCCTCGACATTCTTCCCGCCCTTGTGGGAAATCTGGCCAATGTGGCGCTGACCATAGCTTTTATGGTGGCTTTAAACTGGCAGATGACGGTTATGACCCTTGTGCTCACTCCTCTTCTTGTTATTATCAGCGTTAAGCTTCATCCCCGCCTCTGGCATTTTTACGGCAAACGCCACCGCGCCGAACGGTCGATGAATTCCACCCTTAACGACAGTCTTACCGGTGTGCGGGTTATAAAGGCCTTCGGTAAGGAGGACGAGGCGGTCAAAAATTTTGAAGGCAAAAACGCCTTTGCCGGCAGAACAGAGGTCGACATTGTAAAGTATGAAAACCGATACAACGCCGTTTATACCTCGGTGCAGAGCATTATGCAGCTGGGGGTTTGGGGAATAGGCGCATACCTGATTTTGACCAAAACAAATACGTCCATGTCATACGGTGTGCTTGCTACCTTTATCGCCTATGTCACAAATCTTGCCGGCCCTCTCGATTTTATGTCAAATGTTTTCCGTATGGTGGCGTCCTCTATGAACGCCTCTCAGCGAATTTTTGAAATAATCGACGCAAAACCCGATGTTGTTGAGAAAAAGGACGCTTTTACTCTTGAAAATCCCAAAGGCACCGTAGAGCTTGACAATGTCACCTTTTCCTATGAAAAGGGCCACCCCGTGCTTCACAACAT
>JAUMVS010000325.1 GCA_030530045.1 Phoenicibacter congonensis | reverse complement strand
CGGCAGATAGACACATAATCAGGTACCCAGCCACGGGCTTTCAGTGCATCCATTGCCTGTTTTTCAAGGGCATCGAGATCCTGGTTGCCAGCACGGACCTGATTGACAGCGGTTTTCAGGATTTTGTAAAGATTGGGGGCTTCAGCCAGCTGTTCAGCAGACAGGTAACCATTACGGGAAGACATGGCAAGACCGTTCTCTCCACGATGGATTTCAGCACCGATGATTTTGATGGGCAAAGCAAACTGCTCGACCATCCGGCGGATGATCATCAACTGCTGGTAGTCTTTCTTGCCAAACACGACATTGACAGGCCTGACAGCGGAGAACAGTTTCATTACAACGGTGGCGACGCCATTGAAGAAGCCAGGACGGAAATAGCCTTCCAGGATACCTGCCAGGCTGTCAGGTGGGACGACCCGGTATTCCTGCGGAACGGGATACATATCTTTTTCACTTGGTGCAAACATGATGTCTACGTCGGCTTTTTCCAGTTTTTCAGCATCGGCCTGGAAAGTACGGGGATAGGTGTCGAAATCTTCATTCGGTCCGAACTGCAGGCGGTTGACAAAGACAGATGCAACAACAGGCCCCCCTTGCTGTTTGGCAAGACGCATAAGGGAAATGTGACCGTCATGGAGATTGCCCATGGTGGGAACCAGGGTGATGTCTTTCAGATCACGTACAGCAGCATGAAGCTCTTCAATGGTATGGACGACTTTCATGGTTTATCCAGTCAATCAGGAAAATAAGGTTGGAAAATAAAACGCTATTCTGTTCCCAAAGCAGGGGCGGGTCAACCTGTGATGGAACAGGAAAGGAATATTCAATCAGAAATGTCCTATCAATGGAACGGATGGCAGGGGGAAGTCGTGTGTCAGGCAGAAAGCCAGACAAAGATAGGGGTATCCCTGCCGTCTTGGGTAATCTGGATCAGGGATTCCTTGGCGAGTTCCAGCAGTGCCAGGAAGTGCACAATCACGACAGCAACGCCTTCGGAAACATCGAACAGGCTTGAAAATTCAGTAAAATGTCCATGCTGGAGCTGGCGCAGGATCAGTGTCATGTGCTCACGGACAGAAAGTTCCTGTTTGGTGATGGTATGGCGGGCGGTGAGTTTTGCCCGTTCAATCATATTCAATAAGGTCATCTGGAGGGATTCAGCTGTCACGGTGGGCAGGATTTTCTCATCGGAGAAAATCATTGTGGCTGAGGATGTGAAGAAGTCCCGTCCAATCCGTGGCATTTCATCCAACTGCATGGCTGCACGTTTCATCTGTTCATACTGCAGCAGTTTCCGGACCAGTTCTGCCCGGGGGTCTTCCGGTTCACCGTCAGTTTCCAGTTTTGGCCGGGGAAGGAGCATCCGGGATTTGATTTCCACCAGCATGGCTGCCATCAGCAGGTATTCAGCAGCCAGTTCCAGCTTCTGGCTGCGGATTCGTTCAATATACTGCAGGTACTGCGCCGTCAATGCAGCCATCGGAATATCTAGGATATTGAAGTTCTGCCGTCTGATCAGGTACAGCAGCAGGTCAAGGGGACCTTCAAAAGCTTCCAGGAAAATTTCGAGTGCTTCAGGCGGGATGAACAGGTCTTCCGGAAGGGCATCCAGAGGTTGACCATAAAGGCGGGCAACCGCTTGGTTGGACTCATCGCTGGGAAACAGATCTTGTTCTGCCATATCAGGCGTTCCAAATCGACAGGTCAGGTGTTTTCTTTTTCTGTTTCCACGGCATCGCCTGTATCCATGGAATGGCG